>JANXSH010000363.1 GCA_025356615.1 Planctomycetia bacterium
TCCAGCTCGCGGGCGACCCGCCGCGCGTCGAGATCGTGCTGCTGGATCGCCAACTCCTCGTCGGCCTGACGACGAGCCTTCTCCGACGCCTGCTCGACCTGGTGGCGGCGTTCCTGCTCGACCTGTTCTCGGTCGTAGACCTCGCGGACCTGCTCGGCGCGTAGCGTTTCGAGGCTACGTTCCGTCTCGATCTGCGCCGACTCTCGACTCTGGCGATTCGTCAACTCCTGCCGACTAATGGCCTCCTGCGACTCCATCTCGGCCATGCGGGCGATTTGCTCGCGGCTGGCGCGGAACGGCTTCTGGAGGTTCTCCCACAGCCGGGTCGAGCTGACGACGGCTTCCTTGATTTGTACCGTGACGATCTTCAGCCCCAGGCCGCTCGACACCGCGCCCTCTCGGCTGCCCTCGGCGACGCCGCGCAGGCGCGTCGTCAGCTCCTCCATGATCGGCTGTTTGTCCGAGAGGATGGCGTCGATGGGCATCATCGCGACCTTGTCTTTGATCGCCGCCTCGGCCTGCTCGCGGAGCTGGATGTTGACGATCCGCATGGGGTCGGCGGAATCGCTGAAGTCGAGCTTGCGGTACGCCGTGCGGACATCATCGACGACCCACTGGACATACGCCTGGACGAGGACGCCCTGGCGCTCGGCGCTGATGCACCGCGCGTTGATGAGGAGTGTCTGCACCGCCGCCGGGATGACGAGGAACGCATCGGTCGCCGGGTCGTAGCGGAACGACACGCCGAGGCCGAGGTGCAGCGGCTCCGCCTGCCCGCGCCGGGTGTGGACGACGTAGACGTTGGGCGGGACGACGACGGTCTTCCAGCGCCAGAACCCCGTGACGCGGTAGTCCACGGATGAAGTGGACCCTCCGGCGTTGCCCTGCTCTTCTTCGTCCAGCCCCTTGGTGCCTTTTTTGAACTCCATGAGTCCTCCGCCCCTGGGCATCAGGGGAGATTGTACATTCTGGAGATTCTTGCGTTGGCGGAGTTCGCCCTCGACCTGGGCGGACTGCTGGACGACCTGATCGAGATAGCTGTTGTTTTCCATCGACGTGTCCTCGGGTGTGGGGTGTACACCAAGAGACGAGCGAGGGGGGAAATGATTTCGAGTCCGTAGCCACGAAATGGTTCTGATCTTCGCACTACAGCATTCCCAACCGTTATAGCAATTGCCTTGCCTCGACGCGGTAGGGAAGATTGAAGCGCAGTGGTCTCTCCGTGACCCTTCCCTTTGCCGTGAGTGGTTCGATGATCCCATCGACGAGCCTGAAATGTTCGACCCACGAATCGATTCGCGGATTGAACAAGGGCGTGATCGCTCCCGAACCGGGGTCGATCGATGACAGGTCGCTTCCCTTGTGCTGGTTGCACAACGGGCACGATAATGCGAGATTCTCCGCGGCCGTAACCCCTCCGTGCTTTTCGGCGACGATGTGATCGATCCAGTACGATGCCGAGGACATCCACTCCGGGAGCAAGCAGTACTCACATCGTTCATCGGCCCGTTCTCGTACCAGCCGACGGAGGGCGACCGTGATGTACTTTTGGGCCACGGCGTTTCAGCCCCCCCTTCGTTTGAGCGCCGCGTGCCCCTTGGCTATTCGGACGAGGTGTTCGACATAGGTAAACTGCTCCCACTCGCGTTGCTCTTCGGCGGATAGCCCTTCGTTGCGATTCTTCTCCAGGAGTTCGTCGATGCGATCTTGTAAAGCTGGGGAGACTCGGAGGGCCAATACTTCCTCCGGGGTGGGCAGCGAGGCGAGCTTATCGAGGAGGCTGGCAAGTCCTGCGAATGTCCCCCCCTGGCGAGCGTTCAATTCGCGGATGCCGAGTTCGAGGATCTGCGGTAACTGTTGTTCCACCGGCTGGAGTCGGGTCGCCAGCTCCTCGGAGACGTTCAAGATGATTTCCATGCGATGACCTACCTCTGGGTGTGAATGCCTTCATTCTACGCTCGATCCCACGGTCGGCATCCGCCGTCGGCTCAGCCTCGGCGGAATTGGTCGGCCAGCGCCAGCAACAGGTGCGCGTTGGGCGCGTCGTACACTTCGACGCGGCAATGGGCCTTCTTCGCCAGAGTCGAAACCACACGGACCACCCCTCCCTCGACGCCGATCTGGGCGATCAGGTTCCAGGGCAACAGGGGCCGATGCGGGGAAGTAAGCCCTTCCTCCGAGGCACCGATCTCTCCGAACATCAGCGTCCGGCCTCCCAACAGGAGGTCCAGCGCGACGGGGAGCATGTGGGGCAGGGTTCGCTCCTCGGCGAGGGTGCGGAACTCCTTCAGGCCCGAGAGCGCCTTGGTGAACACCCATTCGCGGCCCTGGTCGTCCTCGAGAGACACGCGCGAGGGCTTGGTGATGGTGAACTCGTTGGCCCCCGAAGGCTTGCCTCGGCGGATCAGACGGATCTCGTCCCAGCACATGATCTCGCAGTCTCGACCACGCACCTGCGCCAACCCCTGGTCGAACACCACGACCACGGAACCGCGCAGGCGCTTCCATTTGATCAGCATGCCGACGCCGGCGAAGAGGAGGAACGGCCCCAACACCAGGAGACGGAACGGAAAGACGATGTTGGGGGCCGGGTCTACGAGCGTTACGACGGTGAACACCAACACCCCCGTCCCGAGCGCGAGCGTGGCGACTCCTAGCACCAGGTAGAGGGCGATCTGGACGCCGCTCGAGGCGAACTGGGCGAGAGGAACGCCGAGGCGTGCCGTCTTCGAGGCGACGTGTTCGGGCAGCTCTATTTCCACGGTCCTCCCCCCAAGCCGACCTCCGCGCCTCCGGCGCGCGACGGACGACCGCCTACGCTCGAAGCGTCGCCAGCTCGCACGTCGGCTCCGTCGGGCCATCAGGGCCGTCGGTCATCCCGACGCTCCCGCAGTCGAATCGCGGATCGTCGACGTTCATGGTTTCGTGGGCTTCTCTTCGCCCCGCTTGTCCTTCTTCACCACTGGCAGAAACTTATCCGCCGACCACAGCTTTACCGTACTCCTGCCGTCCTGTATTGCGACACGATCTCCCCGCCGCGATAGCACGAAGTAAGATCCCAGATTCGTGGCCAGTGCCTTCGAGCCGAGTTTCTTCCCCGTCTTCACGTCCCACCGTTCGACACGCCCCGCGACCTTTCCCTTGGGTTCTTCCGTGTAGCCGACCGTTATGAGGGATTTGCCATCCGCAGAGAACTCGTATCCACTTTCGTACCCTTCGACCTCGATGACGCTCATCAATTTACCGGAGGAGATGTCCCAGAGTTCCAGGGAAGTCTCTTTGGCGACGACGACCACCTCGCCATTCGGAGACAAGTCGGCGCGAACGAAGTTTTTATCCTTCTTCCCCTTCAACCGCGAAAGCTCCTTGGAAGTGGCCCTGTCCCACACCTGAACGACCCATTTCGACGTGTCTCCGTCGTTGGGGAAGCCGAGGGCCGTGACCTTCTTGCCATCCGATGAGAAGGCGACGGACCAGAGCAAATCACGACTGTGCTTCAACGTGGCGGTCTTCTTCCCCGTCTTCACGTCCCAAAGGATCACTTTGTCGCCGTAGCCACAACTGGCCATCGTCAGGCCGTCGGGGCTGAATGGTAAAGAGTGTGCGTGGTAATGGGGATTCTCCAGTTTGTGCAGGAGCTTCCCCGATTCGGCATCGATCATCAGGATCTCGCGGATTCCGCCGACTGCCAGGCGCTTCCCGTCGGGCGAGAGGGAGACGGCGTTGAAACCCACCGTGTCCTTGGGGCCGTCCACTTGGCGAAGTAGCTTTCCGCTAACGGCGTCGAATAGGGTGACGAAACACGGTCCGTCACTGTCGGCGTGGCTGACCGCGAATACCTTGCCATTCCCGGAGAGGGCGAGGTAGGTGATCCAGTTGTAATCGCCCTCGATGGCGAGTTCCGCGTAGGGCTTCGCCTCCTGGCCGGACGCCCCATTGCCGGCCAGCAGCACGCCGATGAGGGAGATGATCGAAAGACGCATCCGAACTCCTTTTCATTTCGATGCAATGGTGGCTCCCTGGGATCGGGGACTGCTGACCATCGTAACACATCAGCCACTCGCCGACATCCGCACCTGCGGGGGAGTTCGTCGCCTCGCGTGAGCGGAGTTCGCCCTCGACCTGGGCGGACTGCCGAAGGACGTGATCAGAAGAACAACTCCCTCACCCCAATCCGTCCCACCTCTCGCCCATCGAGCATCACCGGCACATGGTCGCCTGCCACGAAAACTTGACGGTGCCGATACATCGAGGCGGACGGTTGGGAGTAGACCAGGATCCGACGATTCATGACATCGACGAGCCAGCATCGGTTCACCCCTACCGCTCCGTAGAACCGAACCTTTCTCGCCTCGTCGGGAGCCAGCGACGGGCCAGCGAGTTCGATCAGGAACTCTACTTCCGTCGGCCCCGGATGGCGATTCAGGACGAGGAAGCGTCGTCGTTCTCCAACGATGATCGCGACATCCGGTTTCGGCTCACTATCAGGGATCGTGATCGGCGACCGGCAAGCGACGAACCAACCCGTTGGCAACAGGCTGCATAGCAAGGCGGAGAGGTATTGCCTCGCGAAGACACGGGCCGGCGAGTTGCGATTCTCCCGATTCCGACGCCCCTCGCTCGATGCGAACTCGCAGTCCACGCTCGTGACCGACATCATCACCCCCCCTTCGCCTCCGCCACATACTCGCCCAGCATCATGAATCGCTCGGAGAATTCCTATATCCTGGATGTCGTGGTCTGCTCCTTTCGAGTATCACAGGAACAACTCGGCGACCTTGACCCGTATTGCTTCCTGGCCATCCAGCATCACCGGAATCTCCTGACCGGGAACGAATTCCGTGCGGTACTGGTAGGTTGGGACGTTGGCTGGTCCGGTTGGCCCAGAGTAGACCCCGACCCGCCGATTGACCACATCCACGATCCAGTATTCCTTGATTCCCGCTCTCGCATAGATGCCGAGTTTCGTCGTCCGGTCGAACGCGAGAGAGGACTCGGCCACCTCGATGAGCAACTCGGTGTCTTCGGGTCCGGGTTTCCGGCCCTGGGCGAGGAACTGACTCCGATCTCCTCGCACGACGGCAATGTCTGGTTCGGGTTCGCTATCTGGAGTCGTTACCGGGGACTGGACGAATACCACATAGCTGATGGGAAGCCCTCGGACGAAGAGGTCCATCAGGCGATGAGTGGCGTGGATGTGAGGCAAATTTACCGTCATCTTCTTCACCAAGATGCCTTCGATAAGCTCGAAAGGTTCACCACTCTTGAGAATGCCCTTCCGAATCATGTCGTGGTATTGCTCGACACTGAACTTGTAGAGCGCGGGGGGCGAAATGCTCCCCGGCGAAGACGCCACAGGCGATGAAACTACGGTAGACATCATCAACCCCCCTTCGCCTTCGCCACATACTCGCCCAGCATCATGAACTGCTCGAAGAAGTCGTGGACCTGCACGCCGTGCGGGTTCTTGAAGAAGCAGGCGAGGTGTTCCAACACGCCGACCTCGCCGCGGCGCTGGGCGAACAGCGCGAGTCGTGCCAGGTCCAGGACGAGCGGCGCGGCCAACAGCGAGTCGCAACCCTGCCAGATGACCTGCATGATCATCTTGGTGCCGAGGAAGCCCTTGTAGTGGATGTGGTTCCACGCCGTCTTCCAGTCGTCGAGCGACTCGATGTACTCGATCGAGACGAGCGTCTGTGGCTTGTAGCCGACGACGCCGGAGATGACCTGGTCCTTCGTCTTGATCTTCGACGCCTTGTTGACCGGGTCGTCGAGGACGAGTCCGTCGCGGTTGCCGAAGATGTTGTGGCCGACCCATGACAAGATTCGCCAGTTGCGGTGGGCGAACATCGGGGCGAGGACGGTCTTGAGGAGCGTCTCGCCGGTCTTGCCGTCCTTGCCGCCGAGGACCGACTTGCGCGCGACGGCCATCGCCTCGAGCGCGGGGAACGTCGCCCCGAGTGAGGGCGTGAAGTTGATGAACGGCAGGCCGAGGTCGATCGCGGCGTAGGCGTAGAGCGAGCTGGCCGGCAGCACGGCTTCGCCGGCGTCGAGCGCCTTGTCCAGCGCGGCGAGGCTCTCGTGGACGGCTCCGGTCTCGAACGGCGGCTCGGTGGAAGAGACGTTGACGACGACGACATGGTCGAGTTTGTGTGTCGTCTTGAAAGCGCTGATGTCGCCCTTGATCTGGTCGATGGCGGCGCGGGGTGTGGCCGCCTTACGAGTCTCGGCATGTTCGGCGAGTTTGCCGATGGTCGATCCCGCGCCGAGGACCGTGCCGGGGCGGACGTTGGCCTCCCACTCGGCGAGCTGCTCGTCGCACCCGGCGATCGTGGCGGCGTCGAAGACGTTGGACCGCTCGTGGAGTTCGCGGACGGTCTGGCGGAACCCGGCCTTGCGGATCTCGTGCCCGCCGACGACGAACGCGGCGGGGCCGTCGAGGTCGAGGCCGTCGAACAGCGGCAAGGCGGTGACGAGGGAGGTCGTATCGGTCAGGCCGCGAGCCAGGGCGGCAAGACCAAGCGTGGCCGTGCTGCCCACGCCGCCACAGGCACCAATGAGCCACAGTCCAACTCGAGGCGTCGTCATGGGAGGGATTCGTCCAGGTGAGAGTCGGGCGGGAGGGCGAGAACTCTATTGTCAGGCTATTGACGCCCCGCGTCAAGCGCCGGGGGTGGCGAACGAAAAAGGCCCCCGGCGTAAGTCCGCTCCCGGCGAGGCCCAAAGGAAGTGACGAGGGTGTCGGGGTCGAGTAACCACCGATCACGGTATTCGCGCAGGTCGGGAGGCGATGTCAGAAAGATACATAGGAGGTAGAGTTTACATATGGTATACAATTTGTAACTGAAGATTGACATTGTAAACAAATACGCTAAATTATTTTGTACCTACACCTGTCCCATCGACATCGATGCGAGTGGCTGGAACTCGCGTCGAAAGCGGTCGAACGCGGATTGTGGTGGGGCGAAATGCTCTCTTCACGGGCCATCGCCGTTTAAAGGGGCGGACGATCATGCAGCAGTCGGAACGGATCGGCCCACGAGTGATGGGGCAGCGTTTGGCCGAGGCACGCAAGGCTCGGGGCTTGACCCAGGAGCAGGCCGCCCAACACCTCGAGTGCAGTCGCCCTACTCTCATCGCGATCGAGAAAGGGGAGCGTCCGGCCAAGCCCACTGAGTTGGTCAAGTTGGCCGCATTCTACGGCCGACAGGTCCACGAACTGGTCCGGGCAAGTGAGCCGGTCGTCGCCGACTTGCAGCCGCACTTGCGGGCGGAGGCGGAGCGGATGCAAACCGGCGACGGCGATTTAGTCCAGGCGATTATGGACCTCCAGCGGTGGGCCGACGACTACCGCGAGTTGGAGCGGATCATGCACGCCCCGATGCGGTACGACTATCCGCCCGAAGTATCCCTTGCCGATAGCCGGGTCGATGTAGTGGCCTTGGCCGAGGACGTGGCGCTTCGCGAGCGGCAACGGCTGGGCCTGGGCGACCAGCCCGTCCTGAACCTGCGTAGCGTGCTGGAGTGGGACGTGGGCTTACGCATTTTCTACCGCCCCCTCGCCTCCGCCCTGGCAGGCATGTACGCCTACGTCGAGCCGCTCGGTGGCTGCATCCTCATCAACGTCAAACACCCCGCGGTACGGCGGCGGTTCTCGATGGTGCACGAGTACGGCCATTTGATCGTGGATCGCTATAAGTCGGGCATCGACTACCACACTCACCCCGGACGGAAACCCGTCAACGAGCGGTTCGCGGACTCGTTCGCCATGAGCTTCCTGATGCCGACCTCCTCGGTCCGGCATCGCTTCCACGATATCGTCGCCACGACGAAGGACTTTCAGGTGGCCGACCTCGTCCGCTTGAGCCACTTCTACTTCGTCTCCGTCCCCGCGATGGCCCTACGGCTGGAAGGACTCGGGCTAGTGCCCAAAGGCACGGCGGACATGCTGAAGGAGGAGAAACTGCGCGTCGGCAAGGCGAAGGACGTGCTGGGATTGTCCTCCCAGCACGAGACGGACGACCCTTACCCGGAGCGGTACAAGTACCTGGCCGTCAACGCCTACGAGCGGGGCGAGATCAGCGAAGGGCAACTCGTCCGCTTCCTTCGGTGTGAGGACGACCCCGTCAAGGGACGAGAAATCGTGCAGGATTGCCTCGCGGTCCTGAAATCAGCGACGACCGGGCAGACGCCCCCGTTGCAGTTCCAGAGGTCGCTCCTGTCCGGCGTGTCCTGAAATCAGGGAGGACGAAAAGGGCCATGCGAATCGTGGACGCCTGCTGTACGATCAATTTGTACGCGGCGGGCAATCTGTTGACGCTGCTACCGGCTCTCGGGGCGGAGTGGTACATTACGGAAATCGTGGTCCGGGAATCGGGGTTCATCCTCGAGGTGGACCCCGACGACGCGACCAAGTTCATCAAAGAGCCGATCGACCTGAAGCCGGCCCTCGAGGCAGGGGTTCTGCAATCCTGCATCGCCACCGATGAGGAGTTGGCCCTGTTCGTAGAATTGGCCGCGCTCGTGGACGATTGTGAAGCCATGAGCCTGGCCATCGCCCAGAACCGGGGTTGGACGTTAGCCACCGACGACCGTAAGGCACGCCGGATCGCGGGGGAGCGGAAGGTGCCCTTGCTCTCGACCCCCGAACTCCTGAAGCAATGGGCAACCATTACCGCTGCCGATGTGGGAGACGTGGCGCAGGTGCTGCACAACATTCAGACGTTCGCCCGATTTCAACCGAACAGCAGTTTGCCAGAAGTAGACTGGTGGCGCGCGATGGTCGATCCGACTACGACGTAGGTTCCGACGCTCACGAATTCACCGCCCCCAACACCTTTATCGTGTCGCCCAACGCCGACTCGATGCGGGCCTCCCAGTCGGCGTCAGCGGGGCGGTACGGAAACGTGATCCCGCGTGAGCTGTTGACGATCGCCCCCAGGCCGTCGGCGCGGAAGGCGGGGCGGGTGTCCTCGGCGGTGCCGCCCTGCGCCCCGAAGCCCGGCACCAGGAAGACGACCTCCGGCATCTGCTGTCGCAACACGGCCATCTCGGCGGGGTAGGTCGCCCCGACGACCGCGCCCACGTCGCCCAGGCCGCACGCGCCGAGGTTCTCGCGCGCCCATCCGGCGACCGCCTGCCCGACGTGTTGGTACAGCGGTCGATCGTCCGACTTGACGACGAGATCCTGGAACAGGCCCGCGCCGGGGTTGCTCGTGCGGACGAGGACGAAGACGCCCGCGCCGACCCGGCGCGCCGCAGCGATGAACGGCTCGACGGCGTCTCGGCCCAGGTAGGGGTTGACCGTCAGGGCGTCTGCCTGCCAGACCGGATGGACGCGGTTTCTCACACTCGTCCCGGCGAACGCGGCGTCGGCATAGGCGCTCGCGGTCGAGGCGATGTCGCCGCGCTTGGCGTCGAGCAGCGTCAGGAGGCCGCGCGATCGGGCGTGGTCGAGCAGTCGTTTCATGGCCGCGAATCCGTCGGGGCCGCACGCCTCGAAGAACGCGGCTTGCGGCTTGAGGATCGGCACCCGGCCCGCGACGAGGTCGATGAGCCGTCGCCCGAACTCCTCGAACGCGGCGGCGACCTCGGCGAGTGACTCGCCCTCGTGCCTGTCGCGGATCTCCTTGGGCAGGCTCTCCCAGCGCGGGTCGAGGCCGACGCAGAGGGGGTTCCCGCAGCGGCGGACGGCGTCGGCGAGGCGGTCGGCGAAGTGTGTCATGTTCGTGCCGGGTCCGGTTCGGGGGTGGGGGCAATCGAATCGAGCAGCGGGGCCTTGTCGCGATACCACGCCAGCACCTGGCGCAGTCCCTCGAGCGGGTGGATCTGCGGCCTCCAGCCGAGTTGGTCGCGGGCGCGATCGACGCGGAAGCGCGTCGTCCGACTCAGCAGCGCGACGGCGTAGCGCGTGAGGCGCGGCGGGCGGCTGAAGTGGAGTGTCCGACCGATCAACTCCGCGATGAATCCTCCCGCCATCGCCAGTCGGAGGGGGAATCGTCGCCGCACAGGCGGCGCGCCGAGAGTCGTCGTCAGCGCGTCGAGCAACTCGCGCTGGCTGATAAGCCCTTCGCTGGCGAGGTTGTACACCTTCCCGACTGCGGCGGGGGTCGTCGCGGCGCGGACGATGCCGTCGGCGATGTCCGCCGCGTGGACGATGTTGAGCGGGTTGTCGCCGTCGCCGACCATCGCAACTCGCCCCGCCGTAATCGCCTCGATGACGCGCGGCATGGTGTTGCGGTCGCGCGGGCCGTAGGTCCAACTCGGACGGACGATGGTCCACGCGCCGGGGTACTCTCGCACCAGCCCCTCGGCGAGGATCTTCGCCCGGCAATAGTGGTCCCACCACCAGAGGTCACGGCCGATCGGGCCGTCCTCGTCGAGCCACTCGTCGGGACGCAATCGCGGGTGGCCGTAGACGTTGATCGAGCTGACGTGCAGGACTCGGCCCACCTGGCAGTCCCGGCAAGCGTCGAGGACGTTCCGCGTCGCGTCGAGGACCGTCTCCCGGTAGAGCTTCCACGGCCCCCAGTCGCCGACGCGGGCCGCACAGTGGTACACCGTCGCCGCCCCATCGAACGCCGCGCGCAGGCTCTTGGGGTCGCCGAGGTCGCCGATCGCGGTCTCGACGCCGATGTAGCGAAGGAACCGCATGTCACTGCCGGGCCGGACCAGCGCGCGGACGCGCCCGCCGCGACTGCGGAGCAGTTCCGCGACGTGGCTGCCGATCAGGCCCGTCGCCCCGGTGATGACTTCGAGAGGATCCACCTGTGCCCTCGGATCGCGTGCGTTCGTCGTCATTCTAGGCCCATCTTCCGTCCTCTTCCATCCGATGCTCGTTCATTTCCCGTGACGAGTCGGCAGGTGGTCCTTGATTCTAAGCCTCGTCCTCGCCATCGTATTGTCGTTATGGAATTTTTCGCTTATTCTGTAGAGAGTATCTGCTCTCACGAGAGGAGCGCCGCGATGACCGAACAGATCATTTTTCCGAATATCCCCCCCGCCCGCTGGGTCTCCGATCGCGACTGCGTGGAGTTCCCGGCGATGCGAGGCGATGAGAAGTATCGCTGCCTTGCAACCCTCGACCTCCTCTACGAGCGGTTCGGGGCAAGTTTTGATGATTCGACGGGTCATGGCCAACTCATGCTTCGGACCTACGAGATGTCCCGCGAGCGTCTCCAGCAGATGGCCAAGGCCCAGATCCTCGCGGGCAAGGTGCCAAAGGGGAACGAGATCCTTTTGAAGTCGGACACCTACGTCTTCCAGGATGTGAAATTCAGTGAGAGTGCCCAGGGAAATTCCTACTACTTCCGGCTGCTCCGCCAGATAACCGGCGACCTGGAACAGATCCTTGGCTCGTCCGCAGGGTTCGTTAGCGTGGAATGGGATCACATCCATGATGCCGCCGGCCGGGTTCTCTATACCCTCGCCATACAGGACTTTAGCGGGCGGGTGTCGATCGCCTTTACGCCGGCTCAACTCGTCCATTCCACCGAGACTCAGATGCAGTTGTACCGACTCTGGGGCGATCTGCTACAGCACCGAAACCACAAGCAGCTCCGGGAACTCCAAAGTGCGGGAAACCCGGAGGAGTGACATGCCTCGGAAGACAGACGGTGAGAAGATCGATGAGATGGAGAAAGTCATAGCGACCTTCACCGAGCGGTTGGATAACGTGCGACAGGAGTTGAAGACGGCGTCGGTCAGCCTCGGCGAGACGATGAAGTTGCTGGCGGACCTGAAGACGGAATTCTTGCTGTTGCGGAAAGACATCCAGGGGATCGAGAAATGGAAGGACGACCTGAAGAGGGAGAAGGACGAGAGTGCCCGTAGGCTCTCGGCTTTCGGGCCGAACGTCGCGGGAGCGATCGTGAACGTCCTTCTGGGAGCCGCCGTCAGCGGAGCCGTCGCCTACTTCATGACCCGCTAATCCATGTCGAGCCTTGGGGCGAGGATCGACGAGGTAAAGCCGTGGACGAGTTGCCTCCTGGCGTAAATATTCGGTCAACCCATGTGGCGTCGCCTCGAGTAACGAATTCTCCGATAGTTATGATGACAGGTCTGTTTAGCGGCAATATTACCCCGGCCCGAAATATTGTCAATAATTACGGCCCTGCGGCGTATTGGGCGCAGGGGTGACGGAAGTAGCTCTTGACGTGTTCGGGCAGGTGCAGCAGCCCGCGCATGAATCGCTGGATTCGGGACCGTA
>JANXSH010000369.1 GCA_025356615.1 Planctomycetia bacterium
CACGGCTCGGGGGTCGCGCGCGTTGATCCCGGCCATGACGCGGTCCATCAACCGGCCGAGGGAGCGGATGCCGGCCCCGTGCATGAGGCGACTCTGGTGCGGCGGCTTGCCCCAAGCGTCGGGGAACGCGCGCCGGACGGCGGACCAGTAGGCGACGAGCGAGGCGCAAATGCCATCGGTGTCGGTCTCGTTCGTGGCGATGTTGCGGTAGGGGAACAGGCACCCGGAGGGGGACCCGAGACTCTCCTCGATCATCTTGAGGACGGAGGTGTCTGCGACGATGCCGGTGCCCTTGGGGCCGCCGGAGGCCCGACGGATGAGGCCGTGAAAAGGGGAAGCGGGTTGCGTGTTCAGCCAGTCGCACAGGGCGGAGGGTAGTTTTCTGGCTGCCAGGCGGGCGGGCAAGGCGGTGGATATTTCGGGCAACAGTTCGCTAATGAGGCCGAGCGGGAGCGGGTGCGTGTTGTTGACGCGGAGGAACTGGTCGCGCTGCAACTCGACCTCGTCGGCGACGAAGGCGTTGATGGGCACGGGGAAATTCTTGCGTCGGCACTTGGAGAGGGCCAACGCCCGCTGCTGGCCGTCCACGATCCAGGCGGGCTTCGGCTCGCCGGCGGCGGGTAGGGGTATTTCCAGGGTGCCGGCGCACGCCAGGCCGTCGTCGACCTCTGGGCCTCGGCTCCGAATGAAGCGGACCTGGGACGAGATGGCGAGGATGATCGAGTTGGGGAACAGGACCTGGTCGCCGTTGAGGTAAGTGACGATGTCCTGGACGTGGCGCTTGACTTCCGGTCGCTGGTAGCCGATCAACTTACTCGCCGGACCCCGCGTGAGCCTGGAGATATCGGCGATCGCGTTCAGTTCCTCGCCGGTAAGGACGAAGGAGTAGAGCGGGTGGGCCTCGTCCTGGAGGAGTCGGAGGGCGCGGCGGCGGAGGTACTTCTTGGGGGGGGGCATCAACGGCCTCGTGCCAGGTGGAAGAGACGGGTGAAGCGGGAGTGTTCACAAGCCTTGCCCTGGCGGCGCAATCGCTGGAGCAAGGGCGTCGCGCGGGCCTCGGGGTCTTCGGCGAGGGCGGACCGGAGGAAGGCCGAGACCTGCCCGTCGTCCTGGCGCGAACGGGTCGGGCGGGGGGGCGGGGCCGCAGCCGCCAGCCAGGTCGATAAGGCGCGGCGGCAGGAGGCGTTGCTGAAGTGCCCTCTACTTGCCGAAGTGAGGAGGTGTCGCGTGACGCGGACGTTGAGGGAGGCGAGCGCGCCACCGACCAGAGGTTGGAGTCGGGCGTCACAGGGCAGGAGGCACTCGGGCAACGCGGGCAAGTCCCTCACGCCCCCACACACGACGCCGACGCGGGAAGGGCCGAGGATCCGGGCCGCGTCGCAGAGGTCCAGGCCGAGGGCTGCGAGATAATCTTTGGACAGGGCCAGCAATAGGAAGTCGTCGGGATAACTCGCGGCGAGGGCGGCGAGGCTACGCGGGCCGTCGCCCGAAGGGCCGGCCCAGCCGGCGAGGGCCGACCACCACGCAGGTCGCTGCTTTGCTCCATTCACGACGCGGGACGGTGCCGCCGACGAGAAGGTCGCTTCGTAAGGGGCGACGGGGCTCGAGGGGGTGACGAGTCCATACCCGGCAGAACAGACCCAGAGGCGGACGGGAAGGGCCGAACACTGGGTCAATTGGAGGGCGACCTTCCAGTGATCGCCGCAGTACAGTTCCGCAGCGGGGAGCAGCCCCTCGCGTCGACCGGCCAGACGAGCGAGCCAGTCGCGCGACCGATCCTCGACGCCGGCGAACGGGGGCAGGTCGAGCGCGTCGAGGCCCGCGAGGGGACGCCTCGTCTTCCGCTTCGTGCAACTGACGACCACGTTCACACCCGTCATCACGCGAGTCCTGGTTACAGTTACGGAGTATGCCCGAGACGAGGAAACTGTCCTACAGTTCGATAACTGTCTGATTACAGTTTCCGAAGAAGCGCTCGCGTAGTCAAGAACGAAAGCCGATCGGACGCGGGTCGTCAAGAAATGCGAAGGAGCTTGTGCGTCTGTAAACTGATCCGGCAGTGCGGGTGGGCGAGGCAGAACTCCACCGCCAGGCCCGTGTTGCGGGCGAGGTCGGGCCGTCCATCGGTTGGAGGAAGAAATGGTCGAATGCGAGCGAGACGAACCGCCCCGGCTCGGCCCCGACCTGGGGGAAGACGAGTTTCAACTCGTCCCCCTCACGCAAGAGGAGGTCCGCCCCGGCCTTGGGACTGACGCAGACCCAGTCGATCCCCCTCGGCAGAGGCCGCGTGCCGTTCGTCTCGAGGGCGACCTCGAACCCGACGAGGTGGAGGGCGTCGGCGACGACTTCGTCGAGTTGGAGCAGGGGTTCCCCCCCGGTGAAGACGACGAGAGGCGAGCCGGGCATCGGGGTGCCCGTCGGCCAGAGGTTCGCTACTGCGGTCGCCAAGGTCGTCGCCGTCTCGTAGACGCCCCCGTTCGAGCCATCCGTCCCGACGAAGTCGGTGTCGCAAAAACGGCAAACGGCCGAAGAGCGGTCCCCTTCGAGGCCGTTCCAGAGGTTGCAGCCCGTGAATCGGCAGAAGACAGCCGGGCGACCCGCGTTTCGTCCTTCCCCCTGGAGGGAGTAGAAGATTTCCTTCACGGAGTACGGCATGGGGTACGTCCTGGGTGCGTCTATCGTCATGGACACGGAATCGCGTCTCATTAGCTTCGGCTCGTGACGCGATCGATTATAATTTTATCCTTGCCATCATATCGCATAGAGCGGGTCCAACAGGAGGAGCCGGTGTGCATGTGTTAGTCTTGCCGGTTATAGCACCTTCAGTCGCCAAAGCCTTTGAAATGAAGCGAAGCCTTACCGAGGCGAAGGCGTGCTTCTGACGGCACGACGGGACGGAGATGGTGTCCTGTTGGGGCGGTGGCTCGATCCAGTGGAGCCAGACGGGGACGGGGTCGCCGAGGATCCGAACGAAGAAGGTGCGGCCGTCGTGTGGGGTGGACCACGTGTCGGGGCCGGGGGAGGCGTGGGGGCGCATCGGCCCCTCTGCCCAAAAGATGGACATGCGAGGAGATCTCTAGATCACGAATTTTCTTCGTTCCTGTGTACCGGATACGATCCGGTCTAGAAGGACGGGAACGAAGAGTGATTCGTGATCTGATCCTACCGGGAAAAAAAATGTGGCAAGAGGTTCGAGTGTACAGGTGGGAAAAGAAGGCACCCCAAGCCCTTCTAGTTGCTCGAGGTGCCTGGGGACCATCGCCCGTCTCATTGTACCGGAAGTGACGCTCATCCGGTGAGTGGAACTGGGGGATCGAACCCCCGACCTCTTGAATACCATTCAAGAATCTAGCCGTCCTAACACTCCTTCGCTGCAAGGGGTTACGTCGATCGAATCCAACGCTTGCACCGCTGCTTGCACCAGCGAACCGGAAACCGATCAAGGCGCCCCCCCCTACGTTGCCGGTACTTCTACGGTATCAAGGATGAGTTGTACTAGCAATCAGAAAGTTGATGAATCCGACCCCGTCGCGAAGATTGCCGCAGCGCTGATCGGCATGTCGCCGGCCGACCGCGCCCGGCTCGCCGCGCTGTTGATGTCTGGTGAATCTGGTGTGAAAGGGGAAGCGACTCCACGAGACACACCAGACACCCGCCTCCCGTGACGAGCACCACTTAATTGACAGATCCCCCTCTGCTGATGGGTCAGCAACCGGGGAACCGAAGGGCCGGCGTGAGGACACAGACGATGGCGCATCGCGGCAGTGAGAACGCAGACGAAGCCCTCGCCGCTGCGCCCTGAATGTGTCAGACCCGAATTTGGAGACATTGCCGGGCGATCGAGTTCAGACCCCTTCCGGTTTGCCCCTGTCCACTCCTCCGCGATAGCGTGGATGCCTCCCCCTTAGTTGGTCCGGCTGTGACGGATGAGCCGAGGATGCGAGCCTCGACGATAGCGGGTGACATCCTATGAGTGCCGGCAGGCCGAAACTGGATGACCGCGCGGAGGCGGTGATCGCTGCGCTGCTGACCGAGCGCACGCACGCCCTGGCCGCCGCGAAAGCAGGCATCTCTGAGGCGACGCTGGCCCGCTGGCTGCGAGACTCGATGTTCCAGAAGGCCTACAAGCAAGCCCGCCGCGCCATCGTCGATTCTGCTGTCGGCAGGCTCTAGGCGTCTGCGTCGAAAGCGGTCGATGCCCTCGAGAAGAACCTCACCTGTAGCCGCCCCTCGGACGAGAACCGGGCGGCAACGGTGATCCTGGAGTTCTCCCTCGAGGCGGTCGAGGTCGCGGACATCAGCGAACTGGTGGACGAACTCGAGCTACTGCTGGTGGAGATCCGCGATGGCAAACCCGCTGGCGGCGAAGGTGAAGAAACTCCTCGCGCAGGCCCGGACGATGGCGACGACCCCAACGCCGAACTCGACCCGGCGCGACCTGGAGAGGTATCGCTATACCCCCGTGAAGTACATGCGGGAGGTGCTGAAACTGGACCCGTGGGAGAAGCAACAGGAAGCGGCCATCCGACTCCTGGAGCCTCCCTATCGGGTGGAACTGAAGTCGTCCCATAAGTCCGGGAAGACCTTCCTTGCGGCCGCCCTGATCTCCTGGTGGTACGACACCCGCACCGTCGATTCGGCGGTCATCACGACGGCCCCGACGAAGCAGCACGTTACCGATGTCCTCTGGCGCGAGGTACGCACGCAGCGCCGCCGCGCGGGGCTGGCGTGCGACTTTCGCGGGGATGTTTCCCCTGTGATGTCCGACGCCGATGACCATGTTGCCAAGGGCATCACGACTCGTTCGAGCGAAGCTTTCCAGGGCCGACACTTCCGCAATATGTTCTTCATCTTCGACGAGGCCATCGATATCGTTCGGTCCATCTGGGATGTTACCGGCACCATGTTCGAGGGGGGGCGCGGGCGAACACGCCTGGCTGGTCACCTTCAACCCCACCGATACCTCCTCGCAAGCCTACGCCGAAGAACACTCCTTCGACCTCGACGGCAACCCGAATTGGCACGTCGTCTCCATGTCGGCCATCCAACATCCCAACATCATCGCGGAACTGGCGGGCGATGATCCGCCATACCCCAACGCCGGGTCACTCGAGCAAGTCGATCGTTGGGTTTCACAGTGGTGTGACCCCATCGGTGCGGACGAGGTCGATCCGTCTCAGGGTGATTTCGCCTGGCGTCCCAACACGGGCACATTCTTCCGCCCCGGCCCGCAGTTTGACTCCCGCGCGGCTGGTCGCTGGCCCCGGCAGGACTCGTCCGCCGTCTGGTCCGAGTTCGCCTGGGCGATGGTCGCGGCCATCCGGGATCAGTCGATCGGCTCCGGGGAACTGCCCGTCGTCGGGGCGGACCTCGCCAGCAGCCCCGGCGGCGACTTCACCGAGTTCCATTGGCGCTGGGGGACGCACTCGATCGCGCACGAGCGGCACAACGGCTGGCTCGAGGACCGCTCGGCGAAGCGACTCGAGGAAATCTGCGCCTCACTCGCGACGATGGTCAATGCGAAGTTGTTCCCTGACAAGGATCCCGTGAGGCCGCAAGACATCCCGGTCCACTACGACGGCGACGGCCGTGGCGGGGCGCTGGCGACGCACAAGGGGGATTACAAGTTCATCCCCATCTGCGCGAGCAGCGCGGCGCGCAAGGGCAACGACTATCCGAATCGGCGTTCGGGGTTGTGGTTCGACACGGTCTTGGCCGCACGGCAAGGGCGCGTGAACATCAGCCGACTCGACCGCGACACGCAAGCCCGCCTGCGGCAGGAGGCCATGTCGCCGACGTGGAGGCTCGACGTGGGCCTGGAAGTGGTCGAGAAGAAGGACATCACGCGCAAGAGGCTGGGCCGGTCGCCCGATGGGATGGACGCGCTGAACCTCGCCTAGGTCCGGCCCGGCGAGTTCGCCGTGGCATCATCGGCCCCCGCGCCGGATATCGCTCCCAAGGGTAGGCGGATGGGCGATGAGATCATGGCACGCGGGGAGCGTGGGCGGGGGCTGTTTGGCAGATAGTGTTCCATCGAAGACGCGGGCGATCTGGCTGATACGTCGGTCGAGTTCTGGGCGTCGTCAGCCCTCGGCAAGCGTGCCTCAATGCACCCAAACAAAGTTCTCGTTGCTCAACGTCCGCTCGCCCTGCCAGCGATAGGCGCACAAGAAACCGTCTTTGGCAACGCTGTAGTCCAGGCACGCAACGTTGCCGGCCAGGGGTTCGGGCCGGTCAGCCGAGAGCCAGTAATGGCCGACGAACACGGGCTTGGCGGTCGCCGGGTATGGAGCAGCTGCTTCGATCACGGCCCGCGTGAGTCACAGGTCGCAGACGATCTCGTCGGATTGGAGGGCATACGTCCGGTAGGTATGCCCGTGCGGGGGCAAGTACCAGCGGGTGCGGATCTCGGTGCGAACGTGGCCGTTCTTGTCCCCGAACGAGACACCCTTCGGCAGCGCCGCTTCCTTTCCCTTCAGAACGACTTCGACCGAGGCGAAGAGGGGATGTCCCTTGCCGCAAGCGGATTGCAAGAAGGCCGTCGTGACGCCTCGATGTTCCTCGAGCGCCTCGGCGATTGCGGTGATGGCCTGCTCATCCCAGCAGGCATGAACCACCCGTAGGCCGTCGAGGTCGAGCCACATCGGGAGGGTCCGAAACCACTCCAGGTAGGACCGGAGTACCTGCGGGGTCAACTGTTCGAGGGTATGCTGGTGTTGTTCCTCGTTCTTCGGGGAGCGGAGGCGCAGGTGCTTGCCGGGCGAGTCCGGGTCTTCGGTGTGGTAGGCCAGGGCGTTCAGTTCGTGGTTGCCCATGACGGCCAGGGCGTGACCGCCCTCGATCATGGGCCGCACGATCTCGAGTACCTCCCGAATCTTCGGTCCCCGGTCGATGAAATCGCCGAGGAAGATCACCTTGCGTTCGGGATGCCGGTAAACTCCGTGGGCTTTCTGGTAGCCGAGGGTCTCGAGCAATTGAATGAGTTCGTCGGCATGGCCGTGAATGTCACCGATCAGGTCGAACATCTGCTACTCCTGTGTCGCCAAATTGGTCATGTCCCATACGAGCGCAACACCGCCAGCGCCTCGGCCACTTCGCGGCCCTTCTGCTCGATCAGGTCGAGCAACATCTTCTCGGTCGGCTTGCCCTTGGTGAAGAAGAGGAGGTTCGTCTTGACGCCCGCACCTGCGGCGGGGAAGACCCTGCCGGGCAGTGAGACGGCACCTCAGTTCGATCACAACGTTGCCCATGACTTCACCTGGACCTGGATGGCCTGGAACTTCGTCTCCTCTACCGGCCCGACCAGGTAAAGCCGACTCATTCGGAATCGGAGTTTGCTGAGGTGGTGCAGGATGCTGCGCTGGTCCTCGACCAGTTTTCTGACCGTGCCGTCGGATTCTCGCACCCGGATCATCTCAGCGGTTTCTTCTGGTTCGAGGTCGCCTGCGTCAGCAAGAGAAACGAACGGACCCATCGACTCGAATTTGATGTCTTTCGGGTCTTCCCAGATCCACCACTCGACCGGGATTCCATGTGTTATAGCCATCTGCTTGATCCGGCTCACTCGGTCCTTCGTAAACAGGGCATATTCGGCGTCCACCTTCTGCGAGGCTTCTTGGAGGACGGATACCTGGTGCAGAAGTTTCGGCGGTTTGCGCTCTTTCAGCGCCTTGCACAGGTGGATGATGGGGCCATCCCCCTTGTCACTCGAGAATTTCTGCACCTGGGCATCAACGTAGCCATCGTGGAAATTCAAGAATTCGTCCGTCTCGATCAACGCTTCGATGTCCTTTCCATCCCGGTATATGTGCCCGGCTTGCCGCATGAGGAAGAGGACGTGCCGGAGCATGGCCTCCAGCCCGAACGTGGTTTTGTGGAAGTAGACCGCCTTGTGAATGAAATAACGGGCGATCAGGAAATGTTCCGCCGCAGTCACCGCCTTGTGTGATACGACGACATCGCCATCCTCCTCGACCACGTCCAGGTTGTTGAGCAAGTAGTCGAGGTCGATCCGGCCATACGGGACACCCGTCCCGAGCGAGTCTCGCAGCAGATAGTCCATGCGGTCCATGTCGAGGCTGCTGTGGATCAGCCGATTGTAGGCCAGTTTCGTGTGTTCGCTCCGCGACATCGGGTTCATCGCCGGGCAGGTGGTCGGTGGATCAGCCGATTGTAGGCCAGTTTCGTGTGTTCGCTCCGGATGATCTTGGCGATCTCTTCCGGGTCGATGCCGGCCTCCTCCAAAACATTCGCTATGTCTCTGCGCTTGGTGATGACGATCTGGCCAATCTTTTCGTGGTCCGGGTAGCGGCTGACCGGGGGTGCCTCCGGGTTGGGCGTCCCACCGAGGTAGGAAGGGCGATATTTGTCGAGGTCGATGAACTCCATCAAATGGGAGTAGGGGTAGTGTCCGATGTCGTGGAGCAGTGCGGCGATTCTCATCTTCCGCCTGTCCTCGTCGCTGAAGTGTCCCTTTCCGACGAGCAGGTCGATGACTCTACTCATAATGCGGAACACACCGAGGGAGTGGGCGAACCGTGTGTGCGTGGCGTTCGGATAGACCAGCGAGGCCAGGCCGAGTTGCTTCAGGTTGCGCAACCTCTGGAATGAAGGAGAATCGATCAGACCTTGCTCGATGGCGCTGATCGGGATCTCCCCGTGAACGGGGTCGCAGATGATCTTGTGGCGAAACTCGTCAGACACCGTTGCCTCCCCGATCACTCAAGGGTCTTGGCCCTTACTAGTCCGAACTCATCCAGTCGGATCCACGCTCTCTGTGCATCGGCCTTCCGGTCCTCGAACTGCGGCTTCGTCTGAACGAGTGCGGTGAAGATGGCCTCGAAGTCCCTGTTAGTGTTTTTCGGCCAGTAGGCGATGTGCTTGAGGAAATGGACCGATGCAAGCAGTTCGAGCCACTGGTCGGGAGCAACGGAAAGGCCGGCGGGAACTTCCCACAGCTTCTTGGCTTTTTCCAAGCGCTGCTTTTCCCCAGCATTGAGTTGTCGCCCCTGGTGGTCGGTTTCGCCTGCTCGCAGTTCGTCCCGGAGCGTGAAAGCGTCGGAGGTGAGGTCGGTGCAATACGGACCACGCAGATACCAACCGAAGCGGTAGCCGATGTCGAGGCCCATCAGTTGGGCCAGGTAGATTTTCTTCTGGATATTGAACCGCTGGGAAAACGAGTCCAGCGTGAGTTCGTCGATCCCGGCCTGATCCAGAACGAGCTTCAGGGTAATCCGGGCTGGGTTCACGGTTTCATCTCCTCCGGGCTGGATTTTGCTGGTTGCGCTGGACGTGTTGCCCTTCGCATCTTTAACTGACGCCCCATCGCTTTGATCGGATCTGATGATCACCAAACAGAGCATCACCTATCTATTTCGTCGGCTGGCGATGTCCTCGGACATGATGCGACTCAACATTTTTGAACATTACCATTGGGCTATGCTGTCGGCAAACTCAGTAGCGAAGAGCCGAGGCCGGCCTCAACTCCTTCTCCCTCGTTCACATGAACTCGACCTAGCGAATCAACTGGGCGTCGAAACCCCGGTCTGCCTCTTAGATACCACGATGCGGAAGCCCACAGTGGACCGTGGCGCGTCCGACGATGTCGGCGGACTTCTGGGGAGTCAGGCCGCAGTCCAAGAGTCAGAGGACAATCCTCTTGCGGCGGACATGCTCCTGGGGATGGGTGTCGCGTTCGGGGTTGGCGACGTGTTGCTGTTCTTGGGTCAACTCGATACGAAGCCAAGTCATCGCGGAACCCTCGGGTGGACACGACCAACAATGAACACCTCCCCTGTTGTATACCTTCCGACCACATCCGATAATGTCATCCTCTGCCGCGTCGAGAACATCGTCAATCCGCTTTCACCGGAAGTCGCATCCGGTCCTCGTTGTCCTTGAGCCATCCCCGGTGTTCCTCGAACCGCGGGCAATGCGACTGGACGATTAACCAGAACTTCGTGGAGTGGTACGGCTCCGCAAGGTGCGCGAGTTCGTGGACGACGATGTAATCCAGCGCGGCCGGCGGTGCCATCACCAGTCGCCAGTTGAAGCTGAGGTTCTTGCGGCCAGAGCAGCCGCCCCACTTGGTGCGCTGCCCCATGATGTACAACCGCCCGAACGTCGTGCGGGGCATCTCGCGGCGTCGGCCCTCGATGCGCTGAAGGATGTCCTGCCGAGCCTGGCGGCGTAACCATGCTTCCAGAGCACGCCACGGGTCCACGTCCTTACCGTGAGGCAGCCGAATTCGTATCCCGTCGTCGGTGATTTCGACCAATCCGAAACGCCGGTCGGAGTCTTCTTCCACGATCTCGATGGCCGTTTCCTTGCCGCGCAACAAGACGGTGTGCCCCTTCTTCTTGGTCTCGGTTCGGATGCTCCCCATGCGGTCGATGAAGGCCAACTGTTCGAGTACCCAGGCTTCGTTCTCACGCAAGAAGCTGTCGGCCCGGCCCTCTTCGGCGTCTGGGGGTAGAACAACTTCCACACCTTCCGGGCGCACCCTGATCCTGCACCGCTTTGCCGTCCGGGAGAACCGGATTCGGTATTCGACGCGGCGACTGCCGAAGTCAACAGCGTGGCTGTTCCCATTCAACAGGATCGTCATGCGGTGCGTGCCAGTTCCTCAACCGCCAATCGCACGAACGGCGGATCAGCGTCGTCTTCAGGGCACAAGGCGAGAACTTGAAAGTCGTCGCCCAGGGAAGTGACCTGGAGGCTCAGACTTACCTTCCTTCGGCCACCGATGGATTCCGCCCACCCTGCGGGCAGCAACTTGCTCTGCCGTAGCTGGGTCATCATGGCTTTGGTGACTTTGACGCACACCGCCTCGTCCTTCGCCTGGGCGAATTCCTGCACCACGACGAACAGCGGATACTCGCCCGGTCCGGTCAGATCGAGCCGAGTTGGTTCCTTCTTGGCGTTCTCGAGTTCGTGGACGAGCGTCTCCATCTCGCGGATCCGCTTCAGCGACACTTCGTCGCCTGCTTCCTTCTGCTCGATGATGTGCAACAGCCGCTCGCCCAATTTCCGATACTGAAAGCCGCCATCACCCTCGATCAATTCGCGAATAAGCGCCGCTTCGAGTTCTGCCGCCCGGTCTGCGGCGGTGGGAAGCTCCCGCACGCGCGTCAGATACTTGTCGTCGATGCGGTAGACCGGCACATTCTGGGCAATGTCCATGAACGTGGTGTTCTGCATAATCAACTCGCGGGTCTTGGCGGCGAGTTCTTCATGGGAGGCCAGGACGCGGCGGTTTCGGCGACGGTGGGCGACGTACATCCCGCACAGCCAACTGTACTGGTGACGCATCGGGTACAGGCACTCGTCCGGCGAGATGGCCTCCCACAGCGTTTCCGTGCGCTTGAATTGGGCCTCGAACTCCGTGGCGTTCTTCAGGGCGGCCAGGCGGCGCAGGCACGCCAGAAGGCAATCGCGGGTGTCCTCGATCTTTATCCCGAAGAAGAAGGCCATGCACTTGCCCACCTCGACGGGGACCTGCTCCTTCAGCTTCTCCCAGTTGATGAGCGCCTCTTCGCAGACTTTCTCATCGAAGTTCAGGGCTTTTTGTAGGTCGTTGAAGACGCCGAAGTAGTCGATGATGAGGCCGTTCCGCTTACCCATCTCCGGGAACGGGCGGTTCGTGCGCGCCATCGCCTGAAGGAGATTGTGGTCCCGCAGCGGCTTATCGAGGTACATGACTTGCTCGATCGGGGCGTCGAACCCGGTGAGCAACTTGTCGCACACGATCAGGATTTTCAGCGGCGGCTCCCACTTGCTCCTGTCGTCGCCGAACTTCTTCCGGTTCGCCGCCTCCCACTGCTCCGGCGTGAGCTTGAACTTCTCGATGATCGTCTCGGTCTTCTCGATGCCGTAGTGATACATCTCGAGTTCGGGCGTATCATTCTGTGCCTCGGAGATCACCACGTCGGACCACTCCGGGGGCAGATCGCGTTTCTCGAGTTCGTCGTCCAGCCGCTTCTTGTAGATCGCGCACGCCTGCCGGTCGATGGTGACGAGCTGGGCCTTGAAGCCGGACGGGTCGGGATGCTTCAGGAAATGGTCCACCAGATGCGCGACGACCTTCTTCACGCGCCGTTCGTCTTTGACCAGTCTCTTCCATTGGGCTTCCTTGCGTTGCAGGAAGTTCTTCTCCTCCTCATCGTCCAGTTCGACCTCGTTGCACATTTCCTCGAAGCCGACGTTCAACGGCTGGTCCTCGACCGCGATGGGAACGTAGCGCGGCTCGAAGTAGACCTCCAGGGTCGCGCCGTCCCGGATGGATTGACGAATGCCGTAGTAACTCAGGTAGCGTTCCTGCTTGCCTTCGATGATCGGGCCGAAGTCGCGGTGCGTGTTGACCATCGTGCGGTCGATGGGGGTGCCGGTCATGCCGAACCGGAACGCCTTCGGCAACTTCGCCCGCATCGTCATGGCGAAGCCGGCGGCCTTGCCCTTCTGCGAACGGTGCGACTCGTCCACCAGGAGAATGATGTTGTCCCGTTGAGAAGGCTCCAGGTCGTCCATCTGCTGAAAACACTGGATCGTGGTGACGAGTGTTCCCTGGTAGTCCTTTCTGATGCGGTCCTTCAGGTCGCGGACCCCCATCGCCTTGTCCACATTCGGATAGTCGCAATTCTCGAAGTCGTCGCCGATCTGCGTCTTCAAGTCCCGGCGATCCACCACGATCATGACCGTGGGGTTCTTCAACTTGGTCTGCCGCCGCAACTTGTACCCGGCGAAGATCATGGTCAGACTCTTTCCTGACCCCTGGGTATGCCAGATGAGGCCGGTCTTGTGCTGGCCTTCCAGAACGCGATCCACGATGTCGTTCGCGGCCTCGAATTGCTGGTAGCGGGCGACCTTCTTGATCGTCTTGCCCTTCTTCGTCTCGAAGACGGTGAAGTTTTCGATGAAGTCCACCACGTTGCCGGGCAGCAACAGGCCGTGCGTGGCCGCGCTCACCCGGTCGGTGTCGCGTTGATCGTCGGGGAGCGTCCAGTACAGCCGATTCGTCGGGTACTGGCTCAACCACGAACGCCAGTGGTCGCGCTGGGCGTCGGTGTCCTTCTGGGAGTTGATCGCGAAGGCGACCGGGCCGTAGCGGAACTCCTGTTCGTCGGCGGCGACACAAAAGACGTTCGGGACGAGCAGGCCCGGTGCTTCCCGCTGGTAGCGGTGCAGTTGGTTCACCCCCTCGCGCCAGTCCTTGCCGCTGGTGACGAAGCTCTTGTACTCGGCGACCACGACCGGGATGCCGTTGACCAGCAACACCGTGTCGGCCCGGCACGTTTCCGTTCCCTTCACCCGGTACTGGTTCGTCGCCGTGAAGTCGTTGCGGTCCAGCTTGTCGCGGTCGAACTCGATCAGCTTGACCGTGGTGGCATCCTGGCCCGGAGCCAGCACGACGGAGATGCCATCCCGCAGCGCCGCCAGCGTCTTCTGGTTGGCATCCAACGGGTCGGGCAGGACGAGGACGCGGCGGAATTGCTCCACGACACGGCTGGCCTGGGCGTCGTCGGTGACGGTGGGGTTGATGCGCCGGATGGCCGGGACCAGTAAGGCTTCCACGATGGGGTCGGTGATGGCACGCCCGAAGGCAAGCATCTCTTCCTCATCGCGGCACGTCCAGCCCATGCCTTCGAGCCACTGGAGCATGGGCTTTTCGACGAAGCCGAGTTCGGTCATGGGCGGCATCTCTCACGGAGGGGTGATGGCTGCGAGGAAATCGGCCACCGTCACGATGGGAATGCCCTGAAAGCTCCCGAGTGGCAGTAAATGCCGCCGGTCGCCGGTAACGATGTGCGTGGCATTCGCCTGGCACGCACATTCGAGGACCATGTCATCGTCGGGGTCAGTGGCTATCGCTTTTAGTTGACCGGAAATCGTGACGACCTGTAAGAACGTGCGCAGGCCGGTTATGGTTTCGTCCGCTTTTTGGGCAGTGAAGTTCAATTTCGCCTGGAGCTTCTCCGACAGTTCAGCGAGTAATTCGGGACAAGTCACGCCAACGACAGCGCCCGTTTGTGCCAGTTCGAGGCACGCAAGGGGCTTGCCCTTCCATCCCACTGCCGAAATGATCACGTTCGTATCGAAGACTACTTTAGGCCGCATGGCCGATCCTCATGGACTAGATCGTCGATGAACCGCTCGCGGTCGTCTTCTGGCATCTCATCCCAGTTGAGTCCGCGCCGCGCGCAGGCCTGTCGCAGGTGATCTTCGGCTTGCCCCAGGCGAAAAGGTCTCGATCGCACCTCGACCTCGAACTCGCCCACCGGCAGGGTCACTCCCGCCGGAGGATGAATCACACCATCGGGGCCGATGACCGTCGTGAATTGAATCGCGTTCATGGGAATGCCTCCGTTGAGATTGTACGTCAGGCTCTGGCTTCCGAACGGGACGTGTGGGGGTCGAGAAGGAGCCTCACTCCATGTACTCCTTCATGTCCTCGAGCGGGGCATCGAAATCGGGGGCCATGTAGGTAATGACCCCCTTGAACGCTCCGGGGCCGGGGCGGGGCGGGCGCATTCCCCGCTCTTCATAGGTCAACTCGTCGAGCAGGATCGCTCGCGACACTTCGCTCAGGTTGTCGGGGTTGAGGCCGTGGCGAACCGCGCGTTCCCGTAACCGGGCTTCGAGGTTCGCAACCGGCGCTTGCCGCGGTTGCACCGATACCTCGATCTCGCCCTCGGGCAAGGTCACGCCGACCGGCAGATGGATGACGCCATCGGGGCCGATGATGGTTGTGAACTGAATCGCGTTCATGGGGATACCTCTGTTGTTATTGTACCACGACTCCGTTGCCATCGGAAGCTGGGAACTTGACCCGCACCCGGCCCGTGAGCACGTCTTGCATTAGGCCGCGTTTCAGTTTCCCGAGATTGCGATACGCGGCTTCGTTCGACTGGATGAGGCGATCTACGCCGGAAAGAAGACTCACAACTGATTCCTGCTCTTTCAAACTCGGCAGCATTACCGGGAAGGAACTCAATTGCGTTTTGTTAATGGAGGCTAAGTTGGTCGTGCGTTTGGCGATCCGAAGAAAGAAACGCTTGCCGTACTCCGATCCGATAAGCGTTGCCAGGAAATGAGGAGCGAGCCTCGAACGATTGGTGCGAACTCGGAAAATGTGGTTCTGGTGGAGACACACTGAGATTTCGCCTGTCCAGACCGCACCACGACCCAGCTTGTCGAAGTCCCCGCCTTCCGTCAGCAGAACGTCGCCGGTGGCGAGTGCGAAGCGTTCGATCTCAGTTGGTCTGACTTTGACCGTCTTGATCTCATCGAGGTCTAGAAAGCCGTCCTGCACGTTCGCTACTCGCAGGTACGGCAAATCGACCGTGGCGCTTCCACTCAAATCTCTTCCAAGCGTAACACCCGACCCAATTTCAGCAACTTTGTCCAGGCGTTCGATTGGCGACTTCGCCTTTGAGCATCGTTTTAAAGACTGCTGCACCAACCCGCGTTTCAGCCGTTCCGCCTTCGCGATGGCCGTCCGCGTCCGTTCGATGGCGACATCCACGGCGTCGAGGATGCGGGCAATAGCCCGCTGTTCATCAGGGGGTGGAACATGAACATCCCACTTGAGAGTCAATGGCGGTCTGGCTCGGATATGGCTGTTCGTTGTCCCA
>JANXSH010000387.1 GCA_025356615.1 Planctomycetia bacterium
GCCAACTCACCCAAGAATCGAACACGTTTAACTCGCTCCCCACGACGATGGCGGATTTCGACGCTTTCGGAATCTTTGCCGGCGATGAACTGCTCTCGCGAATGGCCGAGACGAACGAACCGGGCGGGTTCATCCAGGAGCTACGGCAGTGGCCCGAGAAGCCGGTGATCGTCCCCCTGATCCGCTTCATGGCCTGGCCGAGTGGACCTGCCACGAAGGAGACCTTCGCCGAGTTGATGCGCCGCATGCTCGACGCTCTGCGCGATGCGGGGAACGTCGATGCGGTGCTACTTTCGCTGCACGGGTCGATGGTCTCCGAGGCCGAGCCTGATGTCGAAGGCCACCTCCTGGAGCAAATCCGCCGAGTCGTCGGGCCGACCGTGCCGATCGTTGCAACGCTCGATTTACACGTCAATCTCACGCCCCGAATGGTCGCCGCCGCTGATACGCTCGTCTTATTCCACACCGCCCCGCACA
Organism: Planctomycetia bacterium; assembly: GCA_025356615.1. GTDB lineage: Bacteria > Planctomycetota > Planctomycetia > Gemmatales > Gemmataceae > JANXSH01. The sequence continues at coordinate 478 of JANXSH010000387.1, forward strand.
TCGATGTAATGGAGACGGGCAGGCGCGGGGCGCGTGCCTTGCACCGCATCCTGATCGATGGGGCGAAGCCCGTCTCGGCGTTCGTCAAGATGCCCGCCGTGTTTCCCGTCGAGCGGGCGAATACGCAGGATCCCGCATCGCCATCGTTCGGCATCCGCGAGCGGTTGCAAGCGCTCGAGCGCTCTCCGCACATCCTCTCCGCTGGCCTGGCAACGGTCCAGCCCTGGCTCGACATCCCTGAACTGGGTAGCGCCGTTCTCGTCGTCGCGGATGGCGATCCCTCGCTGGCCGAATCTGCCGCCCAGGACATCGCCTCTCACGTCTGGGGTAAAAGATTCGACTACCTGCCGGTGCTGACCAGTGTCGCGGACGGCGTGCGCGCCGCCCACTCCCTCGCCGAGGGGCTGACCGTGCTAGGCGACGGTGCCGACGCGACGACATCCGGCTCGACCGGGGACGGCACGGCGATCCTCGCCGAGTTGATTCGCCACGAATGGACCCGGCCCGCACTCATCCCCCTCGTCTCGCCGGAGGTCGTGGAAGAAGCCGAGCGGCGCGGCATCGGGGCCGAGTGGACGGTGACGCTGGGCGGAGTGCGCGACACACGATTCGCCCGGCCCTTGACGTTGACGGTGCAGGTGGTCGGCCTCTTCGACGCCCGCTTCGTCCTCTCGGGCCACCTCGCCGTCAAGCTGCCGATCGACATGGGCCGATCGGCGGTCCTCCGGCACGGCAACGTGCATATCATCGTCACATCACGATCCGGCCCACACTTCGCCCCGCAACTCTTCGAGGCAGCGGGCCTCGACCCCTTCGCCGCAGCGGTCCTCGTCGCCAAGAGTCCCTGCGGCTTCCGCGCCGCCTACGCGGCCCGCGCGAAGCAGATATTCAACCTCGCCAGCCCCGGCTGTGCCCCGTCGGACTTCTGGAACCATCCCTACACCCACATCCCCCGCCCCCTCTGGCCGTGGGACGAGATCGCCCACTGGGAACCCATGCCGGCCCTATTCGCGCGCCAATCACCCTCATCGAGTTCCGAGGCGAAAGATGCCCGCGAATAGCCCCCCATCACCCGGCCCGATCGTCCTGTTCGATGGCGTGTGTAAGTTCTGTGACGCCAGCGTCAACTTCCTCATCGACCACGACAAGACGGGGCGCATCCACTTCGCCGCGCTCCAATCCGACCTCGGGCAACGCCTCCTGACGCGGTTCGGCCTGTCCCGAGACCGCATCGATTCGATCGTTCTGGTCGAAGGCAAGCGTTATTCGACCGAATCGACTGCGGCGCTTCGACTGACTAGATATATGGATGGATATTGGCTGATCCTGGGGGCGTTCCTCTTCGTACCGGCCTTTCTGCGGGATTTTATGTATGAAATCTTGGCGCGGAACAGGTATCGTTGGTTCGGTGTACTCGACGCCTGCCGGGTGCCGACGCCGGAGATTCGCACACGCTTCCTGGAGTGACGACTTATGCGTAGCCTGCTCTTGTTACTCCTCCTCTCCTCGATCCCGTGCCCTGCCCCGGCGGCAGCGCCGCCAGACACGACGAGTCAGGCGATCCGCCGGGGGCTGGACCGCCTCCAGGAGGGAGCGACGCGCTACACCGAGAATCGCCAGTGCTTCAGTTGCCACCACCAGGCGTTGACTCTCGCCGCGTTCGCGGCGGCGAAATCGCGCGGATTCGCCGTCGAGGACAAGTTCACGAAGGCCCAGGTCGCGTTCACCCTGGACACCTTCGCAGGAAAGCTCGCCCAGGTCCGCAAGGGCCAGGCGGTCCCCGGCGGCAACACGATGAGCGCTTACGCCCTCTTCGCGCTCCAAAAAGGCGGCCATGCGGCGGACGACACGACCTCGGCCCTCATCGAATTCTTGCTCCTGCGTCAGGCGGCCAATGGCGCTTGGCCCGCGATCATGCCCCGCCCGCCCAGCGAGGGCAGCTCGTTCACGAACACCGCGCTCGCCATCCAGGCGTTGACGCACTACGGCCCCCATGAGAAGGCACCCGTCCGCGTCCGAATCGACAAAGCTTTGGATAGAGGCAAAGCCTGGCTGAAGGCCAACGAGCCGACCACGACGGAGGATCGAGTCTTCCATCTGCTCGGCCTCGCTTTCTCGAAGATGGACACCGCGAAGGCTCGCCGTGACCTCCTTCGCGAGCAATTGCCCGACGGTAGTTGGGCGCAGCTCGCAAAAAATCCAGGGGACGCCTACGCCACGGCGGGCGTGTTACGCGCCCTCCGGGCCTCTGGGACGAAGAAGAACGATGCGGCGTATCGCCGGGGCGTCGCGTACTTGCTCCGCACCCAGCACGCAGACAGCAGTTGGATCGTCACGACGCGGAGTCGGCCCGTGCAGACGTTCTTCGACAACGGCGACCCCGGCGGCAAGAGCCAGTTCATCTCG
>JANXSH010000407.1 GCA_025356615.1 Planctomycetia bacterium
CGTATGTAGCGGAGCAGGGAGTCGCGCGGAATGCCGACGAGGCCGGCAGCCTTGGCCTCCTCGAACGCATCATGCAGGCTCTTGTCGGCCAGTTCCATGATGATGACCAACTCGCCGCGCACTACCTCGATCCGGTCCATCTGCAAGACGAAGGGGTGGCGAATCTCTTTGACGCGGTCCAGCGCTCGCTGTTCCTGCTCGGCGCGGGCCGCGTCCACGTCCATCGAGTTGAGGTTGCCGAAGACGAACTTGACGGCCTTGAAGATCCCGCCGGGGGCCTCGCACTTCCACGCTTCGCCGAACCCCCCACTGCCGAGGGGCGAGATCAGGCGGTAGCCCGGAATAGGCTCCGCATTCATCTCTCGCAAGCAAGCCATAGTGTGTCCAGCCGTTCCTTTGTCACCAGGCGGAGGATACGAGATGCCTTCCCCGGCCTAGATCCGATCCCGGAATTCTGGTCCGCACCAGGCGCAGGCGCGGAACGATGCACAAGAGTAGGTCGTAATGGGAGAATTGTCCAATCGAGTAATCGTGGGTGAGAACTCATCTTCCCTGGAATCGTTACAACCGATCCGATTTGCCCGATCGGCGCATTCGCATCCCCACTGAGGTGGATTCCGGTCTAGACACCCGAAAAGAATTGATCCTGGGGGTGTTCTGTCTCAAAGTGTATATAGCTCGCCCCGACGTGGGGCATCCTCGGAATTTGAGGGAGGTTTCATGTTGCGCATCCTTGCCGCCTTGCTCATCGCAGGCCTGGCGATTCTCGAAACTGGCTGCGGCTGTTGTAGCCGGAACACGATGAGGCCCTCGGCCCCGCCGTGTTGCCCTACGGGCGGAGGCATCCCTGTCGGGGTCATCCCCGGCCCACCGCCCGGCACAGCGAATTTCACGCCGGCTGGCCTACCCGCTGCCTATGGTCGATGACGAAGCGAAGCCCGGACGATGTCGTCCGGGCTTCTTGCCTCACCCTTTCATTCCGCATCTCGCGCATCCCTTCCCGCGCCGCAGACCCCGAACGACGAAATCTCCTCGTCTCCGGGTTGCATCCCGTCCCCGCACGCGCATACTTCCCTCGTGAACGATGCTGGCGCGGCCTGCCCCGGATGGGCCGGAATCGTCTGTCGCCGGCGTTCGGCCTGGTCGCAAGGATATGCGGCGTGTCCCCTCCCGGTACACACACGCCAACGCGGAACAGAGGTACTCATCATGCGCCTACGTCAAATTTCTCTCTGGCTCGGCCTCGTGGCCGTCCTTCTCTCCTCCGGCTGCTGCCATCACCGCTGTGGCTGGCGGCATCGCGGCTGCTGCGCTCCGGCTTGCTGCCCGACGACCTGTTGCCATCCCGGCGACGAGTCGATGGTCCCGGCTCACCCCGTATACAACGCGCCGCCCCTCGCTACGTCGCCCACCATGCTGCACGCGCCGATGCCCGTGGGGCGATAAGTCTTTAGGAATGACACGAGGAAACGCGGGGCGCGAGGAGCGCGCCCCGCGTTTCCTCGTGTCATAACGGAGCGTCCACGATCCCGTTCACGGCCGGATGTACGGCGAGACATCGAGGGGAACCTCGCCGTCCACGAAGAGGTTGTAGACCTCGAACGTCTTCATTCTCCACTGGCCGTCGGGATCCTGGACGAACTCGGAACGTACCTGGAATCCGGGGTTCTCTCCCAACCCCTTGGGTTTGGCCTTGAAGAAGACCTTCCCGGAGGTGTCCGGGATGCGCACCTCCCAGATCGTCAATTCCTCGACGAATCGACTCTTCAACCGGGCGATGACCATTTCCCGAAACGGGTCGCGTTTGATACCACGGTAGTCGAACTGCGACGAGAACTGTTGCATGACCTGCTCGGCGTCCCCCGCCTTGACCGCCTTCTCGATCGCCTGGAGTCGCCGCGTGATCTGCTCGCGCCGCGTCTCGACGAGCCGATCGAGCAGCAGGTAGACGCCGGCGAGCAAGGCGACCACGCCGATCGCGTAGAGCCACGCCCGCCGCCGGTCGCGCCACCAGAGCGCCGCGAGGAGGATCGCGACGGCACCGAGTGCCGCGTAGACCTCCACTCGACCTTCGAAGAGCCAATCGAACACGACGCGCCCTCGTCGAGATGGGTGAGACGATCAGCGACTTCCGATGATCGCTGACAAGCCAAGAGATTCTGCCTCATCAATGAGGGATGTCATGTTCCAGGAGTGACGCGACGTGTGGCCGGGGTCGAAGACGCCCGAGGCGTCCATTCGAGGAACCTACTCCATCTCTCCTATCCTGCGGCTACGTCAACAGGCTGCAACTAATTATTTGTATGATAATCCCCACTCAGGTCGAACGCAATCCGCGAACAGCTTGCCGCATCGACCAATCCCGATAGCCTGACAAAAGATGATACACCACCTCCCGGAGTGTTCCCATGCGCCGGCTCACCCTCTGCGTCGCCTTGCTGGTCGCTCCCTTCGTGTTCGCCGACGAAAAGGCCGACACGAAGGGAGTGAAGATCACCACGAAAGACGGTAAAGCCTCCGCCGTGTTTCCTGCCCAGCCGACGAAGGTGAAGCTCGACATCGCTGTAGCCTACAACCTGAGAAACAAGGAAAAGAATACCTCGTTCCTGCTCGTCGAGGGCGATATGGTCAACGAGGTCGATCTCACCGACAAGGCAGCCGTCGAGAAGAGGTTCGAAGAGGGCCGCAACGCCACTCTCCGCGCGATCAAGGGTACGCTCGTCAGTGAGAAGCACATCAAGCTCGGCAAGTTGCCTGGTTACACCTTCGACGCGGAACTTCCAGGCGGCATCTACCGATCTCGGACGTACATGAAGCAGAAGATTTGCATAGGGGTCGTCGTCGGCGGGTCGAAGGAGTTCGTCGATGGCCCCGAGGCCAAGAAGTTCCTCGACTCTCTGAAGATCGAGGAGTGATCCCCTCGCCTCGGAGATCCTCATGTCCCCCACCCTCCTCATCGCCGCCCTCGTCCTCAGCGCCGCCCCGCCGCCGCGCGACCCGCTCTCCGACGGTCTGCGCTCCCTCGCGGAATCATGGCCGCGCACCGACGAATCCGCCGTCTTCCGCGCCGTCCATGATCGGCTCCGGGAGGCGGGGCATCGCGAGTCGCGCGAGTGGGCGAAGATCACGACGCGCCGCGAGTGGGAGGCGTATCGCGATACTCGCGTCCTTGCCCTGCGCCGCTCCCTCGGGACGTATCCCGCGCCGCCGCAAGACCTCGAGATCCGCGTCCGAACGACGCTGGAGGGGAAGGGCGTCCTCGTCGATTGTCTCGCCTTCACGAGTCGGCCTGGGGTGCGCGTCACGGCCAACCTCTATCGACCCGCGAAGGCATCTGAAAAGCCGATGCCGGGGTTCATCCTCGTCCACAGCCACCACGCCCCGAAGACCGAGGGCGAGTTGCAGGACATGGGCGTGATGTGGGCGCGGGCCGGCTGCGTCGTGCTGGTTATGGACCAACTCGGCCACGGCGAACGACGACAGCACCCGTTCCGCACCAAAGACGACTACCCCGAGGCGTTCCGCGCGGGGCGACAGGATTACTAC
>JANXSH010000415.1 GCA_025356615.1 Planctomycetia bacterium
GGCATGGCGGGCGACCGCAAGCCGATCACGTTCGTCGAGGACACGGCGGTCAGCCCGGAGAAGTTGCCCGAGTTCGTCGCAGCGTTCCGCGAGATCCTACGCCGCCACGGCACCGACGGGGCGTTCTACGGCCACGCCTCCGTCGGCTGCCTCCACATCCGGCCCGTTCTGAACCTCAAGGACCGGGGCGACGTGGTCCGCATGCGCCGGATCACCGAGGAGGTGACGGACCTCGTCCTCGCGCACGGCGGCTCCCTGTCGGGCGAACACGGCGACGGCCTCGCGCGCAGCGAGTGGAACCGCAAGATGTTCGGCCCCGATCTCTACGAGGCGTTCTGCCAGGTCAAGCACCTGTTCGACCCGAACGCCATCTTGAACCCCGGCAAGATCGTCCACGCCCCGCCGATGACGGAGAACCTCCGCTACCCGCCGGACTACCACCCCGCCGACCCCGTCACGGTGTTCGACTACTCGGCGCAGCAAGGCTTCCTGCGCTCCGTCGAGATGTGTAACGGCAACGGCGCGTGCCGCAAGACGACCGGCGGGACGATGTGCCCGTCGTACCGTGCCACGCTCGACGAGCGCGACAGCACGCGCGGCCGGGCCAACGCCCTGCGCCACGCGCTCGCCGGGGCCGAGCCGGGCGAGAGCGTCCCGAAGACGCTCCGTCAGCGCTGGCTGCACGAGGTGTTCGACCTGTGCCTGAGCTGCAAGGCGTGCAAGACCGAGTGCCCGAGCGGGGTCGATGTCGCCAAGCAGAAGGCGGAGTTCACGCAGTTCTACTACGCGCGCCGCCCGCGCCCGCTGGGCCACCTCCTCGTCGCCGGGCTGCCCTACTTCAACCGCCTCGCCTCTCCGTTCGCCCCACTGGTCAACGCGGTGCAGAACTCCCGGCTCTCTCGCTGGCTCCTGCACGAAGTCGCGGGAATCGACCGGCGGCGCAGCCTTCCGCCGCTGGTGCGCGACCACTTCCGCCGCTGGTTCCGCCGCCACCCCGCCGACCCGCAGGCGGGGCGCAACGGCAAGGTGCTGCTCCTCGCCGACTGCTTCACGACGTACTCCGAGCCGCACATCGGCCAGGCCGCCGTCCGCGTCCTCGAGCGCGCGGGCTACGCCGTCGAGATCGCCGATGCGTTCTGCTGTGGCCGAACGCTCCTCAGCAAGGGCTTCCTCCATCGGGCCAAAGCTTGGACGCAATCGCAACTGCCGCGCCTGGCCCGGAGCGTCGCCGACGGCACGCCGATCCTCGGCCTCGAGCCAAGTTGCATCCTATCGCTGGCCGACGAGTGGCCAGAACTGTGTCCCGGCGACTCGGCTCGAAAGGTCGCCGCCTCGGCCCACATGGCCGACCGCTGGCTCGCGGAACAGATCGCCGCAGGGCGGACGAGCCTGCCGCTCTTGCCCGGCCCCGCAGAGGCCGTCGTCCACGGCCATTGTCATCAAAAGGCGCTCCTGGGCAACGCCTCGGCGGCGATGGCGGCCCGTCTCGTCCCCGGCCTCGACGTGCGGTTGCTCGACACGGGTTGCTGCGGCTTGGCGGGGTCGATCGGCTTCGAGTCGGCGCATTATGACCTGAGCGTCCAGATCGCGAACCAAGCGCTCTTGCCCGCGCTGGCGAAGGCCGACAAGGCGGAAGTGATCGCGGCGGGCACCTCGTGCCGGCACCAGATCCACGATCTCACGGGGAGGAGGGCGATACACCCGATGGAGTTGCTCGCGGGGCGGCTGCCCGCGGGGTGAGTCGAGCTTCCGCTCTTCTAGCCGATCTCGTCGAGGTCCAGGGAAGCTGATAGGTGTTCGAGGGGAAAAGCCAGCGAACGACAACGCGATCCTGCGGGTGGGGCACTGGTGAGGTATTGACTCTGAAAAAGCCTACACGCCTCGCCGGTCATCTACAGCGCCTGGGGCGGCCGGTGCGCCGACTCCGCCGGATCGTGTTGCAAGTCCCGCCCCGAGGAAGCACAACCCGCCCCCGATGGCGAACCCGCACGCCGCGCCGGCCCCCGAAGGACTGGGGATCTGAGCGCGGGCCGTACCGCCCCCGGCAGCGACTGTGGATTCGATGGTCGTCGGGATGGTTCCGAAGAGAACGGCGGCCACCCAGGCGAGTAGCCCGAGCACCGCGAGATTTTGGTTGGTTGAGGATTCCCGCGCCATCGTTACTCCTCCAGGCCGAACGATCGAGTATGTCTCGCCTCAATGGCTAATCCTATCCATCCTCTTGTCGCCGTCAAGAGAGTCTCCTGGCCCTCGCTCGGGCATATTTCTTCCCAGCCACGCTAGCCGCGCAACTCCTGTCGAAGTCCAGAGAAGCCGAAAGGTGTTCGAGGGGTAAATACAGCGAACGATATGGTTCACCGGTCCGGCCTGCGAGACGTATCCCAGCCAGGGACCACGGGCGGGTCCGGTGCAGCGCCTTCTTCGGCGTTCTGGTTCTCCCAGGCACGCTTTCCTTCCGCCTGTCTCACACGCGCGACTGCCAAGCCGACGAGTCGCGCGAGCCGTGCATCACGGCGATCACCTCGACCCGGTCCGTGAGAACGACGTAGTAGACGACAGGGCGGAACCTGCGAAGCCGGGCCGCCCGAATCGTCCCCCAGACCTCGGCGTACATCTCGGGCATGGCCTCGATGCGGTCGAGCGCCTCCTGGAGCCGATCCAGGAACTTGTCACCGAGGCCGGGGGCCTGCGCCTCGAGTTCGGCATCGATCTGCCGGATGTCGGCGTTGGCCGAGGGCCGCAAGTCAACTGGCAGGCTCATGGTCGGCGAGCGCGGATCGTGGCCAACGCCTCCCGCCAGGGCACGCCCCCGCCGGGGTTCGCCTCCGCTTCGGCGAGTCGCTTCGAGAGCACTTCCTTGTGCCATTCCGGCACCTCATCCGGGGCCACCGCTCCGGGCAGGCTGTCCCAGATCTGATCGATCAGGTCCAGCCGCTCGCGCACGCTCAGCCGGTCGATCCCGAGTTCCCCGATCGTGATGGCCATACGAGCGCCTCCGTCGGTTGGCATTCCCTCCAGGCATCGTACCAGAACGTTCACAGTCTGGGAAGCCAGTCCGAGGGAGCCTTGTTCAGTCGGGTCTACGACATGGTTCGAGCGCGAGGAGCGTAACGTCGTCGAAGAGGTGCCGAACGACCCCGCACCCGGCGAGGGCCACCTCTAACCATCCCCCTTCTCCCCACACGACGACCTTGGACAAAACACCCAAAACACCCAAAACCCTAGGATGATGAGCGACACCTCTGGGTATTGGGCCTTTTGGGCGATTCTCGGGTGAAGAGCCAGGGCTTCTTCGGCGGCCCATCCGGAACCACGTCGCCAGGCTCCCCGGAGGCGCGTCCGGCGGTGGCTCGACTCGAGTCTCGTCGTCCCTCGGGTAGTTCGTCACCCCATCGACAACGCTCTGATCCGTGCGCTCGAACCATGTCGTACACCCTGTTCAGTCAACCTGCACGCGATGGCCGCAGCACCCGAACGCCAAACCTCAGCGGTTCCGCACCGCCGAGCGAGCGAAGGTGGCACGACAGGTGGCGCGGCGGTGCTGGGTCTGCAGACGTGATCGCGACGGGCACCTCGTGCCGGCACCAGATCCACGACTTGACGGGGAGGCGGGCGATCCACCCGATGGAGTTGCTCGCGGGGCGATCGCCGGCGGGGTGAACGGAGCTTTTGTTCTTCTAGCCGATCTCGTCGAGGTCCAGGGAAGCCGCGTGATCCTCGAGCGGAAATACAGCGAACCAGGCGCTGCAGCCGACCGGGGCCGCGTGTAGACTTTCTGGGATTCGTAGGTCACTCAGAGGCCCCGGCGGCTGAGCTGGGTCGTTCGGCCTGCCTTGCGACCTCTCCGGATCCCCTGCCCTGAAATGCCGCGAGTGAATTCGTTTGCGTTCGATTTTCCAGACTGTTACACTCCACTCATTGGACTCGTCCAAGTTCGCCACAGGAGCGTGTCGCCTGCTTGGCATCTCGGGTCGATGCGCCCCGGTCGATCCGAGGATCGAAGCGATGCCGCAGTCGATTTGCTTCAGATCCATCTCACACTCGGAGGAATCGCGATGGCAAGTATTACCAGTTTCAGCCCCGAGTCGACGTTGCAAAACCGGGTCAAAAGAGGCCTGAGAAGCAACGACGGCTCGACGAGTCAAATCATCCTCGTCGGCGACGGGCTCGACGGGTTGAACCTCTACGTCAAGAAGCAGAATGGCGATTTCCCGAAGTGGGAAGGGCCGCTGATCGCCATTCCCAATCTTCCCGGACGCTGGAGGGCCAACTTGCTTTGCAAGGCTTCGGCGTCCGATACCGGCGTCGATGCTCGAGCGGGTGAAGGAGAGGGAGACCCGGAAGACGTGCCGGTCACCGTCACCGCCGGAACCACCCCGACTGCGCCGGCGGCGACTGCCAATAGCTCAGTCCAAATCGGCACCACTCCGTAGCGTTCCACCCGTCACCGGCTCGCCGGCGGCTGCCGTCGTCAAATGCCCGGTGACGGGCACTGCAATCCCGAACTCGGGCGATCATCGCATCGAGTTCTTCGCCGAGGCTTCCAAGTCCGCCAGCGCCTTTCGATCGAGTGCATTCTCGGGGCTGAGTCGGATGGCCCCTTCGAGATATTCCCGAGCCTTGCGGTTGAACTCGGCCTTCTTCCCGGGGTCGGAGTCCAACCGACCGAGCGCCGCATGGCACTGGCCCAGGAAGCTGCGGTAGACCGGGTTGTCCTTGAACTTCTCCACCATCCCCTCGAAGATCCTGGCCGCGGCGTTCATGTCGCCCGCGGCCGCTTCCCGCTGGCCCGCCAACGCCTTCAACCGGCCCCGGTAGAGCGTGTAGGCACCTTGGTTGCGAAGGTACGGGGGGAATTGCGGATACTGCTTCACCAGTTTCTCGCACCCGGCGACGGCGGCGTCCAGGTCGGCGACCGACGCGGCCATACGGCCGGGCATCGCGGCAAGGGTCAGGGTCCGTTCAGCCAGGGCCCGGTGGTACTCGAACGTGTACGTGCGAGTGTTGTCGTTCTGAACCCCGAGGAACCCGGCGAACCGTCCGAGAACCTGGTCATGGATGACGAGCGCGTCGTCGATTCGACCCGATTCGCGGAGCGCGAGCGCGAGGCGGATCTCGGCCATGCCGCGGAACAGCGGGTCGAGCGGCTTGGCGGCGGTCTTGGGGGCGTCCGTCAGCCGGACGTACAGGTCCATGGAGTGACGGGCGTCCCGCTCCGTCTCGGCGAACCGGCCGAGCTGATACTCCAACTCGGCCCGGTCGAGCAGTACGATGGCCAGTCGTCGGAGGTTCACCGGTTCGTCCGGCTGGGTCTTCTGCAACTCCTCGCACAGCCGGATCGGCACGTCGAGGATCTCCGCCGATTGGCGGAGGCGACCGAGCGCCTTCAACTGCAACGAGTAATCGCGGGAGGTCTCGGCCAGATCGATCCGATAGCCCGGCTTCTCCGGGCGGGCCGCGGTCAATTCGCCGTAGAGTCGGATGGCTTCCCCGTAGGACCGCTCGGCCTCGCCCGTGTCCCCCAACACCCGGCACAGGTTCGCACGGTATCGGTGGGTGTCGGCAAGCATCGAGCGCAACTCCTCGTCGTCGGGGTGCAGGGCGAGCAGCCGCTCGTACCCGGGCAGGGCTTGGTCGAGCGCGAACTTCCGTTGCTGGTCGGTCACCTCCTGCCGGTTGCCGGAGAGTTCCACCAGTTTGATGTACCCGGACACATCGCGGACGACCCGGATCGCCGCATCCGCATTCTCGCTCGCCTTGACCTTCTCCCCGTCGGCCCGCTCCCACTGGGTCTTCGTCAGTTGCTGTTCGCGCCACACCAGGGCGGCGGCGGCGGTCGCGGCGACGGCCGTGGTCAAGAGCAAGACCCCGGCGGCGACCACCGTCGTTTTCCGCCGCCGCCCCCAGCGGGCCGCGCGGGCGGTCCACGGTTCGCGGTAGACCGAGACCGGCTCGTCCGCCAGCCAACGCTGGACGTCGGCCGCCAGTTCCTCCGCCGACGAATACCGGCCTTCCGGGTTCCGGGCCATCGCCTGGCGGCAGATCGCCGCCAGCGCGGCCGGTGCGACGATCGGGGCCGGATCCGTGGTCGTCACGTTCTTCAGCACGTCCGCCGTCGTCGCCCCCGCGTAGTGGTGCAAGCCCGCAACCCAGTCCCATTCGCCCTTCATGAATCGCACTGTGAT
>JANXSH010000334.1 GCA_025356615.1 Planctomycetia bacterium
GGAGACTTCACGCCTTCAGACATGCCTCCGGCTCCCCCTCCCCTTTAGGGGAGGGGGCTGGGGGGTGGGGTCAGCATTACTCCGGCTTCACCCAACCCCATACGTCTCACACCAACTCGCGCATCACGCGCCCGCCGCTGACGATCGCGATGGGCCGGCCGTCGGGCGTGTGGAACTCGTCCTTGGCGTCGATGCCCATGAGCGAGCAGATCGTCGCGGCGAGATCCTCGGGGCCGTAAGGCTCGGTCGTGGGCTTCTCGGCGCGGGCGTCGGACTTGCCGACGACGATCCCGCCCTTGATGCCACCGCCACCGAGGGCGACGGTGAACGCCGGCCCCCAGTGGTCGCGACCGGCGTTCTTGTTGATGCGCGGCGTGCGGCCGAACTCGCCCGTGATGACGACGAGGGTCGAGTCGAGCAACCCGCGATCCGCCAGGTCGGCGAACAGCGTCGAAACGCCCGCGTCGAACCAGGGGAGTAACTGGCCCTTGAGGGTCGTGAAGTTCGCGTCGTGCGTGTCCCAATTGCTGTGATCGATCGTCACGCAGCGGACGCCCGCCTCGACGAGCCGACGGGCCATGAGGCACGACTGGCCCAGCGTGTTGCGTCCGTAGGCGTCGCGGAGCTTGTCCGGCTCGGCGTGGATGTCGAACGCCTTGCGTGCGGCGGGACTCGACATGAGGTCGAACGCCTTCTTCTGGAAGACGCTCACCGTCTGGGCGTGTGGGTTGGCCGAAACCTCCGCCGACCCACGGAAGCGATCCACCTCGGCGAGGATCCTCTTGCGATCCGCGAGGCGCTTGGCCGGGAGCGACAGCGACGGCACCACGTCGGGCACCGCGAAGTCCGGCGCGTTGGGGTCGGCGTCGATGACGAACGGGGCGGCACCCGCGCCGAGGTACGACGAGCCGAAACTGGGGTGGTGCTTGGGCAGGCAAACGTAAGGCGGCACGCTGCCGCGCGGCCCGAGCTTCTTCGCGACGATCGAGCCGAACGCGGGCCGCTGGTTGTTCGGCACCACGGTCGGGTTGAAGCCCGCCCCTGGGAAGTAGCCCGTGAGCATGTAATGGTCGGCAGCGCCGTGGTCCGAGTTGTGATGCCGGAACGAGCGCACGAGCGACAGGCGGTGCATCTCTTTCGAGACACGCGGCAGGTGCTCGCACACGTCGAGGCCGGGCACGCTCGACCGGATCGATTTGAATTCGCCCCGGAACTCCGCCGGGGCGTCCGGCTTCATGTCGAACGTGTCGATCGTGCTGAGGCCGCCGTGGAGGAAGAGGTAGATGAGCGACACCTCGCGCCGCTTCGCGGGGGGCGCGGCGGCTTGGAGCCGGAGGATCTCCGGCAGGCCGCGGCCCATGCCGAACAGGCCGGCGACGCCGACCTTCAGCAGGTCACGGCGGTGGACGCCGTCACAGAACCGGGAGTGGTGTGTCATGGGTAGGGTCTCACAGGCGGGGTCGATCGTCTTCGAGAGGGATAGAGGGTTGGGTATCGGTGATGCGATTTATCGAAGGCTGCACGAGTGTCGAGTACGTCGGGATGTCCGTAACTGTTGGAGGGTGGGCGTCGATCCGGCAAGCGGCGTCTCGGGTCTCTCGCTGCATGGCGCGGACCGTCGCGTTGCCTTTCCCCCGACCGACGAGATCACTCGAGATCGCGATAGAGAGGATTATCATACCGCAGAGATAGCGTGGTTTGAATACGGGGGAGTCTCCCCTCGAGAATGCTTCAGTCATGACGATGAGGAAGACGCTGACGCAAGCCGCTTGTGTCCGTGTCCTGCGAAGGTGGCGTCGGAGAACACCGAGCTGCTCGGGAGTGAAGGTACTCTCGCGGCTTCGCCTCTTCTGCGCGAGCGCTGCAACCGCCGACCAGATCGAGCAGATACCTCCGAGTTCTATCATCGCCCAGAACGGGCCCCCTCTGGGGTCAAACCACATCATCCACGCCATCGGTACGGCAACGAGCAGCGACCAGCAGAACCCGCCGATCGCCCCGCGCAGTGCCTCCGACGCGATCAAGGATCGCGCGTCGATCTGGGTGCCGGGGTCATGCAGGATCGAGTCGTTCATCGTTGTTCAATTCAGTAGGTTTGAATCGTCACGCAACATGGTCTTTTACGCCGAAGGGGTTACACAACAAAGCCCAGGGTCGGGAGCGCAGCGAGCGCACCCTGGGAG
>JANXSH010000456.1 GCA_025356615.1 Planctomycetia bacterium
TTCGATCGTGACCAGCACACGTCACTCGGCCTTCGGGCCGGGGAAGCCGAGCGTCTTTATGAGGAAGGCGTACTCGTCGGCGACTTCCTCGATAATCTTCGTCGTCGGCTTGCCCGCGCCGTGGCCCGCCTTCGTCTCGACGCGGATCAGCACAGGCGCTGAACCCGTGTGATACTCCTGCAACCGGGCCGTGAATTTGAAGCTGTGCCCCGGCACGACGCGGTCGTCGGTGTCGGCAGTGGTCACGAGCGTCGGCGGGTACTTCGTGCCCTTCTTCAGGTTGTGATACGGCGAATACGCGGCCAGCGCCGTAAACTCCTTGGCGTCGTCCGGCGAGCCGTAGTCGTCGGTCCAGTATCGGCCCGCCGTGAACTTGTGGAAGCGGAGCATGTCCATGACGCCGACGGCCGGCAGGCACGCGCCGAACAGGTCGGGCCGCTGGCACATGCACGCCCCGACGAGCAGGCCGCCGTTGCTGCCGCCCTTGATGGCGAGCTTCTTGCTCGACGTGTACTTGTTGGCGATGAGGTATTCGGCTGCGGCGATGAAGTCGTCGAAGACGTTCTGCTTGGTGAGCTTCGTCCCGGCTTTGTGCCAGGTCTTGCCGTACTCGCCGCCTCCGCGCAGGTTGGCCTGGGCGTAGACGCCGCCCATCTCCAGCCAGGCGATGCGCGCCACCGAGAAGGTCGGCGTCAGCGAGATGTTGAAGCCGCCGTAGCCGTAGAGGATCGTCGGGTTCGAGCCGTCGAGTTTGGTGCCCTTCTTGTGGGTTATGAACATCGGGACGCGCGTGCCGTCCTTACTCTTGTAGAAGACTTGCTCGGTGACGTAGGCGTCGGGGTCGAACTTGACCTTCGCGGTCCGCAGGAGCTTGCTCTTGCCGGTGGCGAGGTCGTAGCGATAGATGCTCGGGGGCGTCGCGAAACTGGTGTAGGTGTAGAACGTCTCGTTGTCGGTCCGCTTGCCGCCGAAGCCCCCCGCCGTGCCGATGCCCGGCAAGGCGACATCGCGGACGAACGTGCCGTCGATGCCGAACATCTTGACCTGCGTGTAGGCGTCCTTGAGGTAGGTGCAGACGAAGAGGTTGCCCGCGACGCTCACCCCCGAGAGGCGGTCTTTCGCCTCGGGGATGACTTCCTTCCAATTCTTACGGTCCGGCTTACGGATGTCGATGGCGATGACTTTGCCGAGCGGGGCGTCGAGGTCCGTTTTGAAGTAGAAGATCGGCCCTTCGTTGTCGAGGAAGGTGTATTCGTTACGGAAGTCCTCGATCAATTCCGTGGGCATGCCGTAAGGCTCTTCCAAGTCTTTGTAGACGATGCGATTCCGCGCGTCGGTGCCCTTGCGCATCGAGATGACGAGGTATCTCCCGTCTTCGCTGACGCCGCCGTAGAGGTTCCAGTCGGGATGATCCGGGCGTTTGTAGACGAGGACATCGTCACTCTGGGGAGTGCCGACGCGGTGGTAATACACCTTGTGGTCGAGGTTCAGCGACGTGAACGCCGCGCCGGTCTTCGGCTCGTCGAATCGGCTGTAGAAGAAGCCCTTGCTGTCGCGCGACCAGGAGACGCCGCTGTACTTGATCCACTTCACTTGCTCGTCACGGACTTTGCCGGTGGCGACATCGAGAATCTTAAAACTCTGCCAGTCGGACCCCGCCTCGGCGAGGCCGAAGGCCATCAGCTTGCCGTCGGGGCTGACTTCCGTCGTGGTCATCGCGACGGTGCCGTCCTTCGTCAACTTGTTCGGGTCGATGAGGACGCGCTCCTTGCCGTCGAGCGACTCGCTCACATAGAGGACCGACTGGTTCTGGAGGCCGTTGTTGCGGTAGACGAAGTACCGCCCGCCCGCCTTGGAGGGGGCGCTCTGGCGCTCGTAGTTCCATAGTTCGGTGAGTCGCTTCTGGATCGGCTTGCGCGAGGGGATCTTTTCGAGATAGCCGAAGGTCACTTTGTTCTGTGCCGTCACCCAGCTGGCGACCTCTTTGGAGGTGCGGACATCGTCCTCGAGCCAGCGGTAGGGGTCGGCGACCTTGGTGCCGTGCAGCGTGTCGGCCACGTCGGACTTGCGCGTATCGGGGTACTTCATGTTCTCCTCGGCGGAATGGATCGCCGATAGTCCCAGCACGAAGGCCAGCAGGGAAAGAACGGGTAAAGCTCTGCGCATGGTGAGAGGCTCCCTCGAAGGTGCGATGAGATCGATGGGAGTAGTATACGGAAAAGTCGGGTCCGATCGAAGGGTCAGTCGTGCTTGGCCTTGCGGTGGCTCGCCCTCTCTTTGGGCTGTTTCGCGGCGCTGACGAGGTCGGAGATGTGGAACTGTTCGAGGGTGGCGCGAATGGCGTCGGCGCTCTGGGCGCAGATGGCCCCGAGTTTGCGGTCTAAAGGGTGGGCGGGCATCTTGGTAACGGGCAGCTTGCCGCTGATGGCCCCGTCGACGTTCTCGACGATGGCGAGGACGGAGATGTCCGTGGTGGGGCGGGCCAACTGGTAGCCGCCCCTAGGGCCTTTGATCGACCGGAGCAAGTTCGCTTCGACGAGCGGTTTGAGAACTTTGAGCAAGAATCGGTCCGGCATGTCGAGCGCCGCGGCGATCTTGTGGGAGGCCATCGGGGCGTCCGTCTTCTGCTGGGCCATGAAAACAACGGCGTGCAAGGCGTAGCTGCTGGCGCAGGTTAGCTTCATGTCAACCTCGTGATGCCCCGCCGGACGCCGTGTCGATACCGACCGGCCCCGTCGCGGTGCAACCAAACATCGTAACAGTATTTCGTAAAACGCTACTGGACCAAAATTCGCCGCGATAGCCCATTCATGATGATCTTGGGGGTGAGAGCAACAGATTTTTCAAAGCCGGGTGTGAGCGTGGGGACGGCCCTGACGGCAATAGGCTATCATGGCAGTAGATTTATCCTCTATTGGCGATTATAGAGCGGGGCGGGGGTGCGGCAACGGCATCTTTCGCGGATTTCGGGAGATTCCGCCTGTCGCCGTGGATGGCCACTCAGGAGTCCTGCTGGATCGCCTTCGTGGGCAGGTCGGCGCTGGTGAACTCGACGCCGATGACGGCAGTCGCGGGTAGTTTCTTCCCCTTGTAATCGATGAGGCCGCGACGCAATTGGACGCGCCACAAGAGGTTCCCGGCGTAAGGCTTGTGTTTTTGCTCGCCATCGGAATCAAGCCCGAAAAGGTGGGCCTGGATGGCGGGATTCCACCCGTCGGTGCAGACGAACGTCTCGACGGTGTCGCCCGGACCGAGTCCCTCATGATCGACATCCTTGCGCCCCTCGAGCCAGTCGCGCTTCTGTCCCTTTTTCTTGTCGCGGGACAGCGAGTACCAGTTGGCGGGGCCACCGAAGAACGTCGTCGATCCGGCCTGGAGGAGGGTCAAGGGCGTAGCCCTCCCATCGCTAGGGGACCACTTGCGGTCGAAGAAGTTATCCAACGGTGTAAATGCGTAGTCTTTCGCCCGATTCTTGATCGTCAAATGGAGCTTCAACGACTCGTTCGGAGAAGGCTCGGGCTTGTCCGCCGATCCTTCGGTGAAGATCCCGAAGTGTCCGCGTTCCAGTTTCGTCGGTGTGACCTCGATGTCGCCGACGACGAGCGTCGAGCCGAGGGGAACCTTGAGGTGTTCGGGCAGGGGTCGGGTGGCCATCTTCTGGTCGATGGTGAAGATCTGCCCGGTGGACTTGCTGGGGCGCGTGCCTGGGGTGTCGCCCTGCGTGTCGGGCATCTGGTCGAAAATGCTCGGCGGGGCCGACGCCAGTCGCAGGTAGAGGAAGGCCGCGGCCACGGTCGCGAGGACCGCGTAGAGCAGTAAGGGCATGAACACCAGAGGGATGAACCAATTGATCTTGGTCGGTCGGGCCTCGCGGGACTTCTTCGGCTCGGCGAACCCCACCTGGGTGGAGTCCGTCTGACCATTTTCCGAGGACGACATCCAGGGCGCGGAGACCGCATCGGACAGCGTCGTGCCGTCCGACGGGGGGAACTCCTCGAGGGCTGGCAAAAAGCTCGCGGTCGCTGCCTGATCCTGGAACGGCGTGGGAGTCGGCTCGAGGAACAGCGGCGGCTCGGGAATCGGCTCAGGATGCGGGACCGATTCGGGCGTGACCAGGGGCGACGCGGGCAGTTCGACGAGTTGGTGTGCCGGTTCGTCGAAGAGCGAGTCGGTCGCCTGCGTGCCGGAACTGAAGATGTCCTCGTTCTCGGCAATCTGCGGGAACAGATTCTCCAACTCGGGTTGCGCGAGAGTGGGCGCTGGTGCCGGCACTGGCTCCGGGGCGAGGACGGGGGCCTGGCTGGGGACGTTCGCGGGGGCGACCACGACGTTCAGACAGGTCGGGCAACGCACCTGCTGACCGAGGTATTCAGTTCCGACCGCCATCAGGTTGTTACAGTGTCCGCACCGAAAATTGACCGTCTGCATCTGCTCTCCGCCTCGAACCGGGCGTCCGGCAAGCCGGCCGACGAGTAACGACACCATGACTCCGTTATATCCGCGACTCGGCCAGGGACCACCAATCTATTCCGGCCAGCGCCGGAATTTCCTCGTCGTAGCCTCCCGGCCGATGGGGAATCACCCCGAGGATGGGCACGACGACTCGGCGCGACAATTCCTCGACATTCGTTCGGTCGGCCACGCTCTTCACGGGGGCCGTCTCGTTGACGATCAACCCACACACCCGTAACCCGCGCACTCGCGCGACCTCGAGAGTCAGGAGTGTGTGGTTCAGCGTGCCGAGGCCACGCTTCGCGACGACGATCAGCCCGAGATCGAGCCTTTCGACGAGGTCGGCAACCGTCTCCGTGTCGGTCAGCGGGCAGAGCAACCCGCCGACTCCCTCGACGAGGGCCGCG
>JANXSH010000460.1 GCA_025356615.1 Planctomycetia bacterium
GCCGGGAGCGTTAGCGACCGGAGTTTTGCTGCGGTTCCAGCGTGATTCCTCCGGTCGCTAACGCTCCCGGCTCGCCTCCAAACCGATTTTTTCACAGCCTCTCAGGTGATGTCGGGCGTGTGGAAGGCCGATACTCGCAGAAGATTTGGGAGTCAGCCACACGACCGGACGATTGACAGCGCCCACCCGATCGGGGAAGATGCGGCTCATTCGCAGGAGGACCGACGCGATGCCCCCCCGTGACAATCGCTCTCGGCTTGACACTGCACCAACCCTGTATTCGGCGGCGCTCCGTCAGAGGTCTCGAGCAACGGCGGCCCGCCCTCGCGAACGCCACACGATGACGATGACCACGATACCACCGATCAACCCAACGAGGTAACTGGCGGAGTGCGCCCACAGGTCAGCCAGGAACGGCACATGCCGGTCGGGCGGCAGCTCGCTGGCGATCGGACCGACGAGGAACACGGCTCCGCTGCGAGCGAGTTGCCAACCCACAAGCCCGGCGACCACCGCACACACGGCCATGACCGCGAGGAGGCAGGCAACCGGACGAATCAGCGAACCGACCGAACGCTTGGGCCGTGAACCCGCACGGGCGGCGACGGCCAACGGGACGCCGACGAGCAACCCGACCCACCACGTTGCTATAATGCCCCAGCCGATGCCGAGCAGGGTCGGGTCGTCCGTGCCGAACACAGGCGGATGGCCGACGGTGAAATATTCGACGCACACGCGGGCCGTGACCTGGTCATGCGCGATGCCGTAAGCCACGGCAGCGATGACGCACATTAGGACGATGCCGAGGGATCGCACGTCGGTGGAGCCTTTCCTTACGGTTGACGATGCCGGACCTGATCGGGAGAACATCCACCGGGGTCCATCTCGTGATGAGAGGGAGTGTCGCGAGGCTCGCCCTTTCTGACCCCCGGATATGAAGGTACTTCGTATGCACAGCATCCTTATCGAGCAAGCGGTCGCCGGGGAATGTCCACCGAATGAATGGCGATTGACAGTACCCCTGTGATCGAGGATGATAGACCTCATCCAGAGGAGGACCGCACGATGACCCCCCTGACAGCCGCTCTCGGCGTGACGCCGCCGGAGATCGTCTACCCTTCCAGCGACGGCAAGCCCATGGCCGAGAACACCAAACAAGGACGCTGGATTACGTTGCTGTATAGCAACCTCTGTTCAGTATTTCATGACCGCAACGATGTCTTCGTAGCTCTGGACAACTTCTGGTATCCGGTCGAGAACGAGCCAGATATCGTCTACGCGCCGGATGTCTACGTCGTGTTCGGTCGGCCCAAGGGGGATCGCAGCTCCTACAAGCAGTGGCTGGAAGGCGACATCCCGCTCACGGTCGTCTTCGAGATCCTCTCTCCCGCGAACACCAGGACCGAGATGGACAAGAAATTCCTCTTCTACGAGGAGTATGGCGTCGAGGAGTATTACGTCTACGACCCGGACACGAACAAACTGGACATCCGCATCCGGGGCAAGGGGATACACTACCGCGTCAACAACATCAAGGGGTTCAGAAGTCCACGACTCGGCATTCGCTTCGAGATGACGAAGCCGGAGATGACCGTCTACGGCCCTGATGGGATGCGATTCGGAACACTCGGGGAGCAAAAGCAAGACAGGAAGCGACTCGCTGAATTGAGTCGCAAAGCCCGGAGAGGCCAGGCGACGCTGGAAGAAATCGCCGAACTCGAACGCCTCGAAGATGAGCCCCTTTGAACGGGAGTAACCCATGCCGCCGACGATCGACGTGCCGCCGTTTCCAACACTCACGTTCGATAGCTTTTGCTGGGTTGGCTCAGTCCGATTGCGGACCTGGGCTGGGTTCCAGATGCGGCAAGGCCCCTATGCGTCGGTGAGTTCGAAGGAAGCGTCGGACGGGACGGTTAGACTTTTCGTCCATTGCCCTGGAAGTGACCCCTTTCCGCCGACAGACGAGCAAGTCGCCGCGTTCGCCTACCTGATTCAGGACGAGAAGTCCGTGACCGATTCCGTCCTCACGGCCATCTTCGAGGGGTATCCTCAGTTCCGTGAGGAGACTCTCGACGCCTACGATTTCAGCGAGGCATCCCTCGACCTCTTGCCGGAGATAACTCGGCCCGAGCAGCTTCGACCACTCGTCGGCCTGTCGATCGTGCATATCCTGGTGGATGCCAAAGATAGCAGATCCTACATCGGATTCGAGTTCGGTTGCGTCTGGGAGGGGGAACACGGCCTCGGGGTGATGACACACGGCGACCGTGCCTTGCAGATCGGTTCGGCGGAGGACTCCTTCATTCTACGCTGATACCGCGTCGTCACTTCCCCCGAGCTGGCGCGATTCTCAGCACTTCCCCCTGCCGGATGCGCAGCCCCTCCAGCACGCCGAACACCGTCCCCGTCGTCGGCCACGCCGAGCCGACGAGGCCGGCGGCGAAGCTCGCGGCCTGCGCGGTCCCGCCGCCATCGTCGTAGGAGAGGAGGTCTGGCTTCACCCGCAGGGCCATGCCGTGCGGCGAACCGGCGGCGCTCGTCGCACGGACGCGGTCCTTCTCGTCGGCGGCGGCGACGGTGAGGACTGCCTTCGCGTCGGCCGGCATGCCGAGGGCCGCATCCGTCGAGACGAAGCCCGTCCAGACCGCCCGGCCCCCGCCCTCGAGGGTGTGGACGAAGAGGCGCGGGCGGATCTCGCCGAACCTGCGCTGGCCCGGCAGGCGGTTCTCGCCCTTCGCCTGGACGCTCTCGGGCAGTTTACCCTCGATCATGATCGCGTAGCGCCCCGCCTTGGGCACCTTCAGATCGACCGTGTGTTCATACGTCGCCGCGTGCGCCGTCTGGTCGAGGCGGGTCGGGAACGTCCCCGATTGCGCGACGACCTCGAGGTCATCACTCGGCCTCGTCTTGCCGTCGGGATCGGGCTGGGCGACGACGATCAGGTTCATCTTCGTCAGCGGCTCGCGGTAGAGATCCTCGCCGACGCGCAGCGGTAGCGCGTCGTGCGCCTCGCGCCACTGGAGGCTCACGCGGATGCGGGCGTTCGCGGGCAGCGTCACCGTTGTCGCATCGGACCCCGCAGCCTGCCAGCCGAGGAAGTTCGTTTCCGGCGTCCACGAGCCTGCCGGGAGGCGATTCCCCGGTGCGGTGAACTCCATGAAGCGGTTGCCGTCCGCATCGCGGAAGAGGCCCGTCCACGCCTGGCCGTTGGTGTCGCCCGCCGCCTGGAACCACAGGGCGGCGCGGAAAGGGCGGTCGTCGAAGTATCGGCTGAGGGCGCTCGAGCCATCGACGGGATAGCCCTCCGTCCAGACCAGCGTCGAGGCGACGACACGGATCCCCTTCAGCCCACGCAGGTCGCGCACCAGGGCGAAGTAGCGGTTCCGGCGGAGCCTGTACTCCGCCTCCTCTGCGTCGAGCATCTTCTTGTTCGCGTCGTAGGCGGTCTGATTCTTCGTGTAAGCATCGAGGCGGGCGCGCCGTTCCTTGTCGCTCACGGCCCGATCGACGTTCAGGTTCTCCGTTATCAGAGCGGTCCGTTCCGTCATTAGGGCCGCCGTCCGGCTGTCGAGTGCGGCGGCGTCTCGGGGCAGTTCGCGCAACCTCTGGTCGAGGCACAGCGTCATCACGGCCTCGCCGTTGATCGCGCGGGCGACCTCCTGGAGCATGTGGGGCGCGGCCGGGTCGATGCGGACGAGCGTCAGTTCGGCCTCCGGGGCGGCACGCTGGATCAGAGCCGCGCACTTCGTTCCCGGCGATTCCCCCCCCTTCGACGGGTCGGGCAGCATCGACTTGTTCCGCTCTGCGGTGAGGTCGAACAGCGTCGGATCGGGCAGCTCCTTGTCCTTCTCCTTGCGCCCGGTAAGCTTCTCCCAGCCGCTGAAGTCGTCGGCGACCAGCGCGATGCGAGTTCCCTTGCCGCGCCGGCCGACCTTGTGCAACTGGGCGACGCCGCTCGCCTCGAGCGGCTTCCATGTTTCGAGAGGGGCCTTCGCGACGCGCTCCGGTATGCGGGCGGGGCGAGGCAGGCGGACGTGCGCGACCTCGTCGAGGGCCGCGAGTTTGGCCACGATGTCCTTCGGCACACCCGCGACCATCACGAGCGGGCCGAGCCGGCCTTCGATCGTGACTCCCGGCAGCGATAGGAGTCGCTTCCACGACGAGTCATCGTCGGCCGGCGTCCAACCGAGGATGACCTCGAGCCGGGTCGAGGTAGCATCCCCGGTCCGGGGCCGCAGGTCGGGCGCTATCTTGCGGTCCTTCACCTCCGGCTCGGCAGGTTTACCCGGAGGGACCACCCAATCCGGCCGGGCGACGATCAGGCGTAGGGCCGAGATATTGCGAAACGGCGCGGGAAGCTCGTCGGCCCCCTTGATGGCTCTCGGGTCGATGAGGAGTTGCTCGAGCGCCTCGACGGGCACACTGCCCACCAGCCGCGAGTAGCCACGATGGTCGTAGCCGACGCCCTCGACGAACTTGACGCCGCCTAACGCCGTGGCCGTCTGTTCGTGCAACCTGCGTTGGACCTCGGGAATGTATCCCGACGCGAGCCGCATCTCGACCCGTACCCGAGCGCCTTTCTCAGGCAGCTTCGTATCCTTGGGGTACAGGAGGACCGAGCGGACGTGACGCTGTCGGACGAGACGCTCCAGCCCCTCGGCGGGGACGACGCCTCGCATCCGGGTGGACTTCTGATTCTCCACCTCGTCGTCCGCCACTTCCTCGTCGGCATCGCGCACGAAGCCGGCCTTGGCGAAGGCATCGGTCATCTCGCGGAACTGACGGATGCGCTCCGTCCGGAAGGCGAAAATCTGGTAGCGGATGCGAACGTGGTAGCTCGGCGGCTCCACCGGCGTGGCCGGGGTGGCCCACGCTAGCAGGGGGAGGAGACAGCCGACGAGCAGGAGTGAGAGGGTTCGACGGAACATGCGGGTCTTCCCTGTGCGATCGGTCGGATCCATCCCATTCTGACACGTCGTGCGCCAGAATGCACCACCAGTATCATGCCGCATCATCCGGCCCGATGCGGAACCGTGATGGACGATTCGCCCGCGAATGCGACAACAGACGATGGGTCATGCGGGCGAGGAAGAGTTTGCCGGAAGGAGCGAGGCGATGAAGTTCGCGAATCAGGCCGTCATCATCACGGGCGCATCAAGTGGCATGGGCTGGGAGCTTGCGAAGGTTTTGGCCCGTGAGGGGGCGAGGGTCGGCCTCACGGCGAGGCGGCGCGAGAACCTCGTCGCGCTCGCCGAGGAGATCCGCGCCGCCGGGGGGGTCGCCGAGGTCGAGCCGGCCGACGTGTCCGACCGCGAACAGACCGCCGCCGCCCTGAAGGCCCTGGAATCTCGGCTCGGCCCGACGGATGTCCTCGTCGCCAATGCAGGCGTCGGCATGCCGACCACGGTCGATCCCGTGAACATGGCGGAGTTCGAGACGATGTTCCGTGTCAACGTCTTCGGCGTCGTCCACGCCTTCGACGCCGTCCTGCCGGGGATGCTCGCCCGCAAGCGCGGCCACATCGCCGCCGTCTCCAGCATGGCCGCCTATCGCGGCCTGCCGGGCGAGTGGGGCTACACGGCGAGCAAGGCGGCGGTGAACAACCTCATGGAGGGTCTCCGCGTCCAGCTCCGCGGCACGGGCGTCGCGGTGACGAACATCTGCCCCGGCTTCATCAAGACGCCGATGACGGCGAAGAACGACTTCCACATGCCATTCGTCCTGGAAGCCGACGACGCCGCCCGGCGCATGGCGGGAGCGTTGTATCGCAAGACGAAGGTCTACAACTTTCCCTGGCAGATGAGGGGCTTCATGTGGGTCGTCGCGCGCCTCCCAGACTGGGTCATCGCGCGGGCGATGAAGAAGTACAACGACAACCCGCCGTGGCCCGACAAGGTAGGGTGACGCGCCCAAGCGCATCGGTTCCAACAGATAGGCTTCGGGATACACAGCGGCGAAGCCGGCGCGGAGCATGAAGCCTCAGAGCCAGTCGGATCCGGGGCGGCCCTCTTCGATGGCGATGGGTGGCTCGACATCTACCTCCTCCAGAACGGTGGCCCGAAGGGCAAGAAGTACCAACTCTTTCGACAGAAAAAGGATGGGACGTTCGACGATGTCAGCGCCGGGTCGGCCCTCGACATCGCCGGGCACAACATGGGCGTGGCGGTCAGGGACATCAACAACGACGGCCTTCCCGATGTCCTCGGCACCCAATATCGCGACATCAAGCTGTTCCTCGACAACGGCAACAGCACCTTCCGGGATGTCACGCGAGAGGCGGGCCTCGATAACCCCTCATGGGCGACCTCGTCCGCGTACTTCGATTTCGTTTCACCCGAACCCTTCGACTCGAGTCGATACAATTTCTATCCACCGCCCTCACGAGAGTTTCTTCAGCAAAACCAGCGAGTGCCGGCCGCTCTTGTCGTAGCGATCACGCCGACTGGGGGGCAGGTCGTCGGGCTTGCCCGTGACGAATCCGCCCTTCTGCTGGAAGAAATTGATCGCCTGGGTGGAGAGACAGAAGAGCGTCTCGACGCCGATCGCCTTGGCGCGGGCCTCGGCGTATTGCATCAGCTTGCCGCCGATGCCGCGATTCTCGAAGCGCGTATCGACGCTGACGCACGCTAGCTCGGCCATGCCCTGTTCGGGGTAGAGGTGCAGCGCGGCACACGCAACGGGGGAGCGATCGACCTCGAAGACGAAAAAATCGTCGATCTGGCGCTCGATGTCGGACTTGGTCCGGCGGACGAGTTCGTCACTCTCGACGCCCGCCTGGATGAGTCGGGCGATGGCGCGGACATCGCGCCGGGTCGCGGTGCGGATGTCCTGGTACTCGTTGGCGTGGATGAGCGTGCCGACGCCCTCCTGGCTGAACACCTCGGCG
>JANXSH010000463.1 GCA_025356615.1 Planctomycetia bacterium
ACGCCCTGGGCGGTGACGACCTGGTCCTCCTGAACGTCACCACCCCCGCGCTCGGGCTGACGAACCTGACGCTCGACGGCGGCACGGGCGACAACGTCCTGGGGATGCCGACCCCGGTCCCGTCGGGCGTTACGCTCACCAAGTCGAACTTCTGGGCCACCCTGACCGACCCCACGGACCTGTTCATCGAGAAGCTGTATCAGTTCCGCCTGGGCCGAAACGCCGAGGACGAGGGACGGCTGGCGTGGCGGGACGTCTTCCAGCAGCAAGGGCAGATGGCGGTGGTGCGCGGGATCGAGGAGTCGTTGGAGGCCCGCAACGACCTCGTCCAGAGTTGGTACCAGCGCTACCTGGGCCGGGATGCCAGCGGGGGCGAGGACCAGGGCTTCGTCAACTTGCTGATGCAGGGCACCCCCGAAGAGACCGTCCTCAGCTACATCCTCGGCTCGTCGGAGTTCTACGCCCGCGCCCAGACCCTGATCCCGACGGGAACCCCCGACGAGCGGTTCGTGCGGGCACTGTATCTACTGGTCCTGAACCGGGACGCCGACCAGTCCGAGGTCGATGGCTATGTGATTGGCCTACCGACTAACGGGAATGCGCAGACGGCCCTGGGCTTCCTGCGTTCGCAAGAGTTCCGCGCCAACGAGGTCTTCGCCTTCTATCACACCCTGCTCCACCGCGGGGCGGACG
The DNA here is from genome assembly GCA_025356615.1 of Planctomycetia bacterium. Classification (GTDB taxonomy): domain Bacteria; phylum Planctomycetota; class Planctomycetia; order Gemmatales; family Gemmataceae; genus JANXSH01. The sequence goes on from JANXSH010000463.1 coordinate 694, forward strand.
ATGTCGGCGCACAGGGGTTCGTCTCGGGGAACGCGAGCTTGACGCAGATCCGGGAAGGGTTCGAGATCAGCGCCGAATTCCTCTCGAGTTGATTCCCGCCCCTCGTCGCCGCCTTCCTTCTTGACGGTGGTGGCGGGACGGTGATCTAAAGGATGGCAAAACGGACGGCCACCCGACCCTCGAAAGGGCCGGGTGGCCGTCGGTCGTTTTCGCCGTATCTTACGAGGGGCACCTTCGTTCCCCCTCGGTGTCGGGCGACGTGTCCGGTTCGCGGGACGGTCGCCCCCGACCGGCACCCAAAAGGGCTAGTCGGGGTCCGAATCCCCCTGGTTCCGCCCCTGACACGAAGGCACCGGCGGCGAGGGCAGGGTTGGGTGGCCGCCGATAGAATCGGAGCAGCATCCGCCACCACCGGGAGACTGACCATGCCGACCGACCCACGAAAGCGCCAGAAGAAACTCGAGCGAAAAGCAGCCGATCGCAAGGAGAAGAAGCACCTCATCGTCCGCGAGTCCTCGGTCTCCCTCGCCACCCGGTTCGCCCTGGCGACCCCGTTTCCCATACTGCATTCCTGCATCGACGACTCGAACTGGACGAACGGGATAGGGCAGGCGACCCTCAGCCGGGTGTTGCCCAACGGCCAGATCGCCCTCGCCCTCTTCCTCGTCGATCGCTATTGCCTGGGCGTGAAGAGTTCGATCGCGGTGATCGTCCCCAAGGCGACCTACGACACCCGTTACAGCCCGACCAAGCCAGGTTCCCCCAAGAGCCGGCCCTACCCGCCCGAGGCGGTGCGAAAGTACGTTGAAGGGGCCGTAGCGTATGCCTTGGACTCGGGCCTCCTGCCGGACGCGGATTACGAGGTCGCCAAGCTCCTCTTCGGGGACATCGATCCCACGGCCTCGTCGGAAGTCTTCGAATATGGCAAGGACGGCAAACCGCTGTATATCAACGGTCCTAACGAATCCATGCAGCGAGTCCGAGAAATATGTGCGACTTTGACTCGGACACGCGGTTCAGAGGGATTCCACTTCGGACTCATGGGGCCGGGTGGACCCCTGTAATCGAAACGAAGACACGCTCCAGGTACAGTCGCGACTCGCAACTCGAGACATAGTTCCAACAAGATTCTTGACCTTCCTGCGATCTGCCACTAACATGGGCTGGATACGGAGCGCCGCCGACTTCGCGTCGGCTCCCACCTGCGCTCCGACCTTCGCCCTCCGACCCCACCCGCTACCTCACGACTGGGCCGCATCGCCTCCGGGAGTGCCCTGCCAATGACTATGTACCGCCGACCGCGGACTCTGGTGTCTATTCTTACCCTCTCCCTCCTGGCACTGGCCATCGGATCGGCTGCGGCACAGAATCGCTTGTTGTCCGGCCTCGCAAGCCCCAAGCTCTATCAGCTCTCGCCGAGTGGGGCGAAGGTGGGCACCACGGTCCGGGTGGTCGTCGCGGGCAAGAACCTCGAAAACGCCGACAAGCTCGCCTTCAGCCGTCCCGGCATCACCGCCAAGCTCGTCCCGCCCCCCGTGCCGGAGATCGACCCCAAGACCAAGAAGGCGAAGCCGATCAAGGCCGCTCTGCCGGTCGACCACTTCGAGTTCGAAGTCATCGTCCCGGCGAACACGCCTCTCGGGCTGTGCGATGTCCGCGTCGTCAACAAGTTCGGCGTCAGTAACGCCCGCGCGTTCATGATCGGCGACCTCGAGGAGGTCGCCGAGGTCGAGCCGAACGACGAGGACACCAAGGCCCAGCGCATCAAGCTCAACTCGACCATCAGCGGCACCTTCGCTGGCCCCCAGGATGTCGATTACTACGTCTTCCCGGCCACCAAGGGCCAGCGTGTCGTCGTGTCCTGCCTCTCCGCGAGCATCGACAGCCGGGCCAACCCCGCCATCGAGGTCTACGACAAGAACGACAAGCAACTCGCCTCCAATAACAACTACCGCGATACCGACGCATTGACCGACTTCACCGCCCCCGTCGACGGCGACTACCTCGTCCGCGTCATCCAGTTCACGCACACGTTCCGCCAGCCGATCAGCGGCGGCATGCCCGCCGGCATCGCGGACCACCACTACCGCCTGAGCGTCTCGACCACACCCTGGATCGACTCGGTCCACCCCGCCGTCATCGAGCCGGGCAAGACGGCCGCCGTCACGGTCTACGGCCGGAACCTCCCCGGCGGCAAGGCGGACTCGTCCGCCATCGTCGATGACAGCGTCCTCGAAACGATCACGCTCAACGTCACCGCCCCGGCGGACGGCAAGGGGAAGATGACGTTCTCCGGGATGGTCGGCCCCGCAGCGGGCTGGCTCGACGGCTTCGAGTTGCGCCTGAAGAACGCTGCCGGGTCCTCCAACCCCTACCTCCTCGGTCTCGCGACAGCCCCCGTCGTCCTCGACAACGGCAACAACGAGACGGCGGACACGGCCCAGGCCGTCACCCTGCCTTGCGAGATCGCCGGGCGCATCGAGAAACGCCGTGACCGCGACTGGTACGTTTTCGACGCGAAGAAGGGCGACACTTACACCATCCGCACGACGAGCAATCGACTCGGCGCGCCGACTTACATGACGCTGCTGCTCCGCGCGGCCGGCGCAAAAAGCGACATCTACGAGTCGCCACTCAATGAGAACATGCAGAACTACTCGAGCAAGTTCTTCAGCCGGAGTGAGGATCCGCCCGAATACCGCTTCGCCGTGCCCGCCGACGGCAAGTACCAGTTGCTCGTCTCCAGCCGATCGGGCGACACGCTGTTCGGGCCACGCCACACCTACAGCGTCCGCATCACCAAGGAGGAGGCCGACTTCCGCCTCGTGGCGATGTGCGAGAGCGACTCGATCCCCGACTCGGTCACGCTCCCGGCGGGGGGGCATGGCGGTTTCTCGGTCCTGGCGACGCACACCAACGACGGCGTCGGCGACATCGAGTTGTCGGTCGAGGGCTTACCGCCCGGCGTGACCTGCTCGCCGCAGACCCTCAACGCCAGCGTCCGCAAGGCGACGCTCATCCTCAGCGCCCCCGCCGGTACTCCTGACTGGGTCGGCGAGGTCCGCATCAAGGGGACGGCGACGGTCAACGGCGTGAAGGTCGTCCGCGAGGCCCGCGCCGCCGGCGTCATCTGGCCCGTCCAGCCCGACCAGAACACCCCGAGCCAGAGTCGGCTGGAGTCGTCGATCTGGCTCAGCGTCCGGGGCAAGGCCGTCTTCACGCTCACGCCGACCGCCGAAAAGCCGCAATTCGCCCAGGGCGACAAGGGCACGGTCAAGGTGAAGGTCACTCGCGTCTCCCCCGATGTCAAGAACCCCATCGCGGTGATCCTGACGCAGCCGGCCAATCGCCCCGGTGCCGAGCTGCCGGCCAACCTCCGCTTCAACAACAACCAGCCGACGAACATCGCCCCGGCCCAGGCCGAGGCGACCATCGCCGTTACTGTCGGCCCCGACGTGCCTCCGGGCGTCTACAACGTCGTCTTCCGGGGCCAAACGCAGATCGCCTACAATAAGGATCCCCTGAGCAAGACCAAGCCGAACACGCCGGTCGTCGCGCTATCGTCGCCGCTGACCATCACGGTCTTGCCCAAGACCCTCGCCACGATGGCGCTCTCCTCGACCGGCCCGAACGTCAAGATCGGCGGCAAGACCGAGGTCGTCGTCCGCGTCCAGAGGAAGTACGGTTTCGAGGGCGAGTTCAAGGTGCAGGTCGTGTTACCCGCAGGGGCCAAGGGCATCAAGATCGCCGACATCGTCATCCCCGCCAAGCAGGACGAGGCCAAACTCGTCCTCGAGTCGCCAGCGGGGTCGATGCCCGGCAACGTGCAAAACATCCTCGTCAAGGCCACCGCCCTCTACGGCGCGGGCAAACTGCCCGTCGTCCACGAAACCAAACTCGGCGTCAACATTGTCAAGTAAGACCCGACTCCCCTCGCCCCCTGTAACTCAGGGGTTTTGGGGAGGGCGAGGCTCCTGCCGAGCCGGGAGGCACGCCGAGTTCGATACGCCCTTTCCTTGATG
>JANXSH010000467.1 GCA_025356615.1 Planctomycetia bacterium
GCCTCGCTCCGCTCGACACCATGCGCACAACTTAAGCGATCAGAGGAGGCATTTCTCCCCTCTCCCCCTGTACTCAGGGGGAGAGGGGTCGGGGGTGAGGGGGAGAATCCTAGCCTAAAAGAACCCCTCACCCCTAACCCCTCTCCCCTGAGTACAGGGGCGAGGGGACCGGAAGAGTCCCCATTCGCCTTAAGTTTTGCGCATGGGGTCGAGCGGAGCGAGGCCCACCCTACGCGCTCCTGGAACATTTGCCACACCCGAGTACGGTGCGCGAAAATCATTCGTTTGACGTTGACCCTCTCTCGGCCGATAATGACCTCTCGAGATCCTTTCTCTCCCACGACTCAGGAGCAACTCTCATGGCGACGGCCTCCCCCGCGAAACCCCGCGCGATCAAAGCGCCCAAGGTCAAGGATCAGCCCCTGTTCATCGGCGGCAAGTGGCGCGACAGCGTCTCCGGGAAGACGTTCGCGACGATCAACCCCGCAACGGGCGAAACCATCTGCCAAGTCGCGGAAGGCGATAAGGCGGATGTCGATCTCGCCGTCGCCGCCGCCCGCAAGGCGTTCGACGACGGCCCCTGGTCGCGGATGGCCGCCGCCGAACGCGGCCGACTGCTCTACAAGCTCGCCGACCTTGTCGAGGCCCACCGCGAGGAACTCGCCGCCCTGGAATCGCTCGATAACGGCAAGCCGTACCGCGACGCCCTGAACGCCGACCTCGCCCTCACCGTCAAGTGCTACCGCTACTACGCCGGGTGGGCCGACAAGGTGCAGGGCAAGACGATCCCCATCGAGGGCAACTTCTTCTGCTACACGCGCCACGAGCCGATCGGCGTGGTCGCCCAGATCATCCCGTGGAACTTCCCGCTGCTGATGCAGGCGTGGAAGTGGGGGCCGGCCCTGGCCTGTGGCAACACGGTCGTGATGAAGCCCGCCGAGCAGACGCCGCTGACCGCCCTGCGCGTCGCGGCCCTCGCGCAGGAGGCCGGCTTCCCCGACGGCGTCATCAACGTCATCCCCGGCTTCGGCCCGACCGCCGGGGCCGCCCTGACGAGTCACATGGACGTGGACAAGGTCGCCTTCACGGGCGAAGGGTCCACCGGCCAACTCGTCATGGAGGCGGCCGCCCGCAGCAACCTCAAGCGCGTGAGCCTGGAGCTGGGCGGCAAGAGTCCGAACATCGTCTTCGCCGACGCCGACCTCGACGCCGCCGTCGAGGGGGCGTATTTCGGCCTGTTCTTCAACCAGGGCCAGTGCTGCTGTGCCGGCTCGCGCCTCTTCGTCGAGTCGAAGGTCCACGACGAGTTCGTCGAGCGCCTGATGCTGAAGGCCAAGTCGGCCAAGGTCGGCGACCCGTTCGACCCCGAGACGACGCAGGGGCCGCAGGTGTCGCAGGAACAGTTCGACCGCATCATGGGCTACATCGATGCGGGCCAGAAGGGCGGCGCGCACATGATTACCGGCGGCAACCGCGTCGGGACGAAGGGCTACTTCATCGAGCCGACCGTCTTCACGAACGTCCAGGACGAGATGAGGATCGCGAAGGAGGAAATCTTCGGCCCGGTGATGAACATCCTGAAGTTCGACGACGTCGAGGAGGTCGTGAAGCGCGGCAACAAGACGTTCTACGGCCTCGCCGCCGCCGTCTGGACGCGCGACGTGAAGAAGGCGTTCCGCCTCGCGAACGGCCTGCGAGCGGGCACCGTGTGGGTCAACTGCTACGATGTCTTCGACGCCGCAGCGCCGTTCGGCGGGTACAAGATGTCCGGCCAGGGCCGCGAACTCGGCGAGTACGCGCTGAGCCTGTACACCGAGGTGAAGACGGTGACGGTGAGTCTGGATTGACGCGCGGCGCTCCAAGCCCATGCGTTGCAACGCATGGGCTTCACGCCCCCCAGAACGCCCCTAGCCCTCGTCGCACGAAGTGCGCCATCCCCGCGAGTTCCTGCCGCGAGCGCTCCGCCTGCTTCGCGCGCCCGCGCAGCCGTGCCCAGGCGTAACGGCATACCAGGAGCATTCCCGCCAGCGGCAGGTCGAGCGTGAGCGCCACCTTGTAGAAGGCCCGCGCGACCGGGGACGCCCCGGCCTCGCGCAGCGATTTCGTGACGCCGACGAGCGTGTTCGTGTAGGCGTACCCGGTGTGCTGCCGACTCGAGACCCGGCCCAGGTGCGTGATCACGACCTCCGGGTGATAGATGATCGGATAAAGTCTGCCCACCCGCGCGCAGAGGTCGAGATCCTCGCCGCCGAACGTGTACGCTTCGCTCCACCTTCCGACCGTCCGATAGACCCGGCGCGTCATGAGCAGGGCCGCGCCCATCAGCACCTCGGCGGGGGTCGTCGTCGTCGGGATGCACCGGCCCCGGTAGAGGCGATACGCCTGGCGGAACAGGCCCGTCCAGCGGAAGAGCGTGAGCCGGTGGAGCAGCGCCGGGACGGTCGGCAGGCGACGGACGGACGCCTGGGTGCGGCCCCGCGCGTCGCGCAACTTCGGGCCGAGCAGGCCGATCTCGGGGTGGGCGCGGTGGTAGCGGACCAGCTCGCGCAGGGTCCCGCGCGGGACGCGGGTGTCGTTGTTGAGGAAGAACAGGTAGCGACCGCGCGACGCATCCGCACCCTGGTTGCAGCCTCGGGCGAAGCCGACGTTCGTCGGGTTGCGGAGGAGGCGGACGTGTGGGAAGTCGCGCCCGACCATGTCGGCGGCCCCGTCGCTCGAGGCGTTGTCCACGACGACGACCTCGACACGGACGCGCTGACGCCGGGCGGTCAGCGAGCGCAGGCAGTCGGCGAGTTGTTCGCGGCAGTTCCAGTTCACGATGCACACCGAAACGAGCGCGCGTCGCGTCTTCGTTACGCTCAAGAGGTGACCTCCTGCGGCCCCTGGTAGGCGATTTCCCACTCGTCGCGCTGGAGCCAGGGGGCGAACGGTCGGCTCCCACAGAGCCAGCGCCCCATCGTGTAGCGGAGTCGCCGCATCAAGGGGAGCGGCTCGCGGGCGTACAGTGCCATTAACTCTTCGTAGCGCGCGAGCTGCGCGGGGGTGATCGTGGGGCCGGCTTCGCGGAAGGCGAGCGCCCAGACGTTGGCGGGGCGCGTCTTGGGGCCGTGCGAGCCGATGATCCGGTTGGGGTAGTCGGCGAGGAGCAGGCGGAGGGCCTCCGGCGTGAAGCGCCAATAGTCACTGGGGTACGAATGGATGTGGAAGTGGAACGGGCAGGCGACCAGTAGCGCCCCGTCCGGGCGAAGTACCCGGCGGACCTCGTCGAACCCGGTCCAGAAACGCTGGACGTGCTCGAACGTCGACAGGGCGAGGACGCAACCGAGCGAGGCGTCGGCGAACGGCAAGCGCTCGATGTTGCCGACGACATCCACGCCCTTGCCACGACGCATGTCGAGGCCGAGGTAGGGCTTGCCGTTGCACATCGGCCGGATATCGGCGACCTCTTCCTGACCGGGCACCTGGAAGGAGCCGACCTCGAGGACCGGCCCTGGCAGGTCGAACGTCTCGAGGACGGCGCGCGCCATCCCGTTGAGGAAGCGATTCATGGGAGCCTACTCCGCGCCATCCGTGTGCATGAGGACAGAAGATGGGTCATGGGTAACACAAGGCCATCGCCTGCGTCAAGGCGGGGTCGGAGGTGTCAGGGCAGGATCTCGACGGCGACATCTTGGAATCGGCCCAGTTGGGTGTCGTTCGTCAAGAAGAGGTCGCACCCCGCTTCGACGGCGGCGGCGAGGTGGAGGGAGTCGGCGAGCTTGAAGTTGAGTGTCGCCCGGATCAAGGTGGCCCGGTCGAAGACCGCCTGGGTGATCGGAACGATTTGCACGTTCGGAAGGGCGAAGAAATCATCGTAGAGGGCGAGTGTCGCCGCATCGCCTACCCTGATGGGCTGGAGCCTACACTCCAGCCTCGAAAGGTGACTAACTGCGAATCGACCTCCGGCCGATTCGAGGTCGGATATCCGTTTGTTCGCGCGAGCCCTGAACGGCGGGTCACCGTCGATGTGATAGATGACGATAACGCTGTCGAGATAGATGAGCATCATGACCCCCTCATGGATCTCATGGCACGATCCCACGCATCTTCGTCATCGTAGCCTTTGATCTCTCGGATTAGTGCGGTCATCTCTTCCTCGTTCAGGAATCGATGCCCTGAATCCTCGCGTTGCTTCCGCGCCCACTCCAGGTAACCAGCCACGTCCGTCGGCGCGCCAGGCGGCAGCGCCGGCGCGGCGCGCAACACGACCGTCACCCGCCCGGCGGGGAGTCTCGGCTTCTCGTCGAGTTTCAGCGTCCCGTCGGCGTCGAGAGTGCCCTGGACTTCGACCTGCATCTCGCTCATGGTGGTGCCCTCCTGTCCTCATCCTACCAGGCGCTCGTCGCTTCGAGAATCCCTCCAGTCCATTGAGATAATGCTCAGAGAAGCACTTGTGTCCTCGAATGACTCCTGTCGGATTCCCCTACAACGTGTTGGAGAATCCGACACTCGATATCGATCCAAGTTGGACGCTTCGCAGGGTTGTCTGATCGAAGATCCGATCCTGATAGGAGTTGCGGAAAAAAATGATTGTAGGAACTGGTCGGCATGGCGATTGCTATCATGCAAGATACATCTTCTCGCTAACTTTACACCCACGGAGGCTTCGTCAAATGTTGCGCCGTACCATCGTGATGCTCGCTCTCGTGTTCGTCGTCGCCTGTAACTCCAAGCCGAAAATTGTGATCGGCACTGGTCCGACGGACGATACTTCCCCGGAATGGCAGAAGATCAAGAACGGCCTCGATGGGGAGGAGCAGGTCCGCTGGCATCACCTCGCCGAGGGGAGTGAAATCTTCCCGCTCGCCTGGCTGCTCGCCCTGGAAACCGACGCGGGCAAGCCGTTCCTGGACAACCCCGAGCGCTTCGGGCTGCTCCCCGAGAAGGTCTCGACGGAGAATCCTTACGGTCTGCCTGTCGGCATCACTGCAGACTACACCCGTGACCTTCGCTTCGCGGGGGCCAAGATGATCGGCGTCAATTGCGCCGGGTGCCACGTCAACGAGCTGCACTACCAGGGCAAGACGGTCGTGCGCATCGACGGCGCGCCCAACTTGTTCGATCTGGAGATGTTCTTCGGCGAACTGGCGCTGGCTGCCAAGGCGACGTTTACCGACGCCGGCAGGGCGTGGCGGTTCGTGCGGCGGCTCTACGATATCTCCCATCCCGCTGAGGGCAACGCCCGAGTGGCACGCCTCGCCAGGCCGGCGGACGATGTCATCCATTCGTTCGAGACCCTCTCCGCGATGAAGGACAAAAGCCCCTTGGGCAAGCGATTGGCTCAGGAAATCGAGACCATCCACAAGCAGGAAGTCGCCCGGCCCGCTGCCGATCTCAACAAGGGTCTGACGGTCGAGCCGGTCGGCCCAGCCTTACAAACGTACTCGAAGAGCGTTCGGGGCAAAGGTGCGCGGACCGTCGAACTGACCAAGGATCTCCGAGCGGCCTCACGAAAACTCCGCGAGAAGACCATCGGGGAGGTGACGGCTCCGGATGTCGCGCCCATCGTAGCTGAAACCCCTAAATCCCTGCGTATTCTGGCTCTCGAGCCTGCCGCCCGCGCCCTGTCGGTGGGCGATGTGCTGACCCACTTCGCGGAGACGATTCGCCTGCTCAAGGCGCGGGTGGGCTTTCTGTTGGGATTGGTAAAATCAGGCGACCTGGAACACACCAGACCGGGGTTCGGCCGCGTCGATGCCTTTGGAAGCGCTCGGAATCGCTTCTTCCCCGCCTCGGCGCAGCCCACGAAGTCGCCGGTGTCGTACCCGCACCTGTGGGGGTTCGAGCAATTGGATTGGCTGCACTGGGACGCGAACACCACGTCGGTCACGGAACGCAACGCCGGCCAGGCCATTGGCCTGGGAGCTTTATTCGTCCCAGGCACGTTCGAATCGACGCTCCTGATGGACAATCAAAAGGAACTGGAAGAGCTGGCGCGCAAGATCACCGCTCCCAAGTGGCCCAAGGCGTTTGGGGCCATCGACGAAGACAAGGCCGCTCGGGGCAAGACCCTGTTCGAGGCACGCTGCGTGAAGTGCCACGCGACCCCAGCCCCCGGAAAGAAGGCTGTGGTCACTCTGGACGCCCTGGACAAGATCGATACCGACCGGATTCGCGCCGAGAGCTTCGGCGTCAAGGTGGGCGACGAAGAGTTCAACATTGCCCTATCCTGGGCGCTCAAGGCGCTGGTGCGCAAGGCAGGCGGCACGACGCCCGACGATCTGCTCTGGCGCGTGACCAGGAAGTATTCGGGCAGGCCATTGGCCGGTATCTGGGCGACCGCCCCATACCTGCACAACAACTCGGTGCCGACGCTCTACGACCTTCTGTTGCCCGCCGACAAGAGGTCCAAGAAGCCGTTCTTCGTCGGCCACCGCGAATACGACCCGAAGAAACTCGGCTACGCCGCCGAGGCGGGTTCTCCCAGCTTCTCCTTCGACCCGACGCAGCCTGGCAACAGCAACACCGGGCACAGCACGAAGGAATACGGCACGGACATGGACGACGACCAGCGTATGGATCTGCTGGAGTATCTGAAGAAGTTGTGACCTTCTTCACCACAGTCTACTCTCACGATTGGAGGTTCCGATGAAACTTCGTTGGCTCGCACTGTGCGCCGCCCTGCTGTTCCTCTCCCCGAGCCTGGCCTGGCTCGCCGAGAAGGGACAGGAGGGCCACGGCAAGAAGACCCGCCCGGCTCCCGACCCCGAGAAGGTCAGCAAGCAACTCGAAGCCGCCGACATCTTCGCCAAGGCACTCGCAGGTGACGACGCGCGGCAATACTTCCGCGTCATGAACACGTCGATCAAGAGTATCCGCACGGCCCAGGCGGTCAAATTCGAGATGACCGGCGGGCACGCCGATCACGGTACGGATGTCGCCAACCCGTTCGCCGAGGCACGCGCCAAGGCACGCGCCAAGGCCGCCAAACTCGCCAGCCTCGTCAATGACCCGACCTGGCGGGAGAATAGTAAGAAACTGTTTGCCGAGCGGATGAAGGCGAACAGCAAAATGCGGATCATCGGGGGCGAACACGCCCTGGAGGGAGAATATCCCGACTGCGTCACGGTCGGCTCTCCGACGAGTTTCTGCTGCACGGGCACACTGATCGGCCCGAATGTCGTGCTGACCGCCGGCCACTGCGGAGACGGCGGGTGTGCCCAGCGTATCTACGTCGGGATCGACGCCAACCATCCCAACCCCGCGAAGATCTACAAGGTGAAGAAGGCCATCGTCCACGAGAAGTTCAACCATTTCACGCTGGCGAACGACTTGACGGTACTCATTCTGGAGAAGGATGTCGCAGGGGTCACGCCGCGCAAGATCGCGGCGACGGCGGACATCGAGGCGTCTTTCTCCGTCCGACTGGTCGGGTTCGGGCTTACCGAACTGAACATCTTCGGCGAGCAGAACCTCGTGGACGTGGCGATCGCCTCCGCGTCGTGCGACTGCGCCGACTGCCCGGACAAGTACGGCTGCCACAAGGGCATGGAAATGGTCGCCGGGGGGGCGGGCAAAGATTCGTGCAACGGTGACAGCGGTGGCCCCGCTTACATCCTCAAAGGTAATGACTGGCTCCTCGCGGGTGCGACTTCGAGGGCGACGAGCAACAGCGTCATGAACTGTGGCGACGGCGGCATCTATGTCCGCGTGGACAAGTACCGCGACTGGATCGTGAAGACGGCGAAGGACAACGGAGGGAAAATCGAGTAAGACTCGACCACGACCACATGGGCCATTCATTCAGGGCGAGCCGTGCACGCTTCGACCGAATGAATGGCCCTTCGTCGTTCTTCGGGCCTCGTTGTGCTTCGACTTGCATCTCGCGCGTGGCGTTTCCCTCCTGTTTTCATCCTACTCGACGCTCGTCTCGTCTCCAGGGCGTTGACACGCCCCGCTCGCCAGTTCCTCCGCGAGCGCCGCGCGGGCCTCGGGGTGCGCCTCCAGCGCCGACAGCACCCGGCCCACCAGGTCGCGGACCTCGGCCTGGAGCAGGGCCGCGCCCGACGCCTTCGACGCGGCGGGGCGGGCGTTACTCGTCCAGCCGCGCTGGTCGGCGGTCTCCCGGCCGGGGCCGTTGCGCAACCAGTCGAGCGGCTTGTCGTTGCGGGCGCTGACCTCGGCACCGAGTCGCGCTTGCGCCTGCGCCTGGCGCACGGCCTGGGCGAAGGCGCGGTAGCGCGGCTTGCCTTTGGGGTCGTCGCCCTTGTGCATCCAGGTCAGGAAGGTGCGCCGCCGCACGCCCGCCGCCTCGGCGGCGACCTCGGCGAACCCACCGGCGCGGACGTAGGCGACGATGGCTTGTTGCACAACTTCCGTAAGGCGGACAGGAGTGGACATGGACGGGACTCCGTGGGGTGCTTCGGGAGGGCGAGGCTCCTGCCGAGCC
>JANXSH010000475.1 GCA_025356615.1 Planctomycetia bacterium
CTACGCCGACGTGTTCACCAACGGCAAGGCCGACTACGCCATCCCCAAGGGTGCGCAGGGCGACCCCGAAAAACTCCGGCAGTTGGCGGCGTTCTTCTTCTGGACCTCGTGGGCGGCGTCCACCAACCGCCCAGGAGCCGAGCTGACCTACACGAGCAACTGGCCGCACGAGCCGCTGGTCGGCAACCGGCCCACCGGCGAGGCCGTGGTCTGGACCGGGGTAAGCATCATCGTGCTGCTCGCCGGGATCGCCGCAATGGTCTGCTGGTACGCCTCGCAACGGCAAGACCGTCCGAGAGAGCCGGTCCCTGAAACCGACCCGATTCTCGGCTGGAAAGCCACGCCGTCCCAGCGGGCGACGGTCAAGTATTTCTGGCTCGTGTCGGCCATGATCCTCGTGCAAATCCTGCTGGGCGTCGTCACCGCCCACTACGGCGTCGAGGGCGACGGCTTCTACGGCATCCCCCTCTCGAAGTGGCTGCCGTACAGCGTGACCCGGACGTGGCATTTGCAACTCGGCGTACTTTGGATTGCGACGGCGTGGCTGGCCGCCGGCCTGTTCATCGGGCCGCTCGTGAGCGGGTCGGAACCCAGGGGCCAAAAGCTCGGCGTGGACCTCCTGTTCGTGGCCCTGCTGGTCGTCGTGGTCGGCTCGATGGCCGGGCAGTGGTTGAGCGTCCAGCACCACCTGTCGCCGACCGCCTCGTTCTACTTCGGCCACCAGGGGTACGAGTACATCGACCTGGGCCGGGCGTGGCAGATCGGACTCTTCGCCGGGTTGTTGCTCTGGCTGTTCCTGGTCGTGCGGGTGGTCGTCCCGGCCTTGAAGAAGCCCGGCGAGCAGCGGCACCTGCTCCTGATCTTCTTGATGGCCTCGACCGCCATCGGCCTGTTCTACGGTGCGGGCCTGACGTGGGGCCAGCACACCCACCTGACCATCGTGGAATACTGGCGGTGGTGGGTGATCCACCTGTGGGTCGAAGGGTTCTTCGAGGTGTTCGCCACGACCGTCATCGCCTTCTTCTTCTACCGGCTGAACCTCGTCACGCCCCGGCTGGCGGCGCAAGCGTCCCTGCTCTCGGCCACGATCTTCCTGGCCGGGGGCATCATCGGGACGTGCCACCACCTGTACTTCTCCGGCACGCCCACCGTGGCGCTGGCCTGGGGGTCCGTGTTCAGCGCCCTCGAAGTCGTGCCGCTGATCCTCATCGCCTACCCCGCCCTGGAAGACCTGCGGATGGCGAATGCGACCCCCTGGGTGCGGAAGTACAAGTGGCCGATCTACTTCTTCGTCGCCACGGCGTTCTGGAACATGGTCGGGGCCGGGCTGTTCGGGTTCATGATTAACCCGCCCATCGCCCTGTACTACATGCAGGGGTTGAACACGACCCCGCTGCACGCCCACGCCGCCTTGTTCGGCGTCTACGGGATGCTCGGCATCGGGCTGATGCTGATGTGCCTGCGGGCCATCCTCCCCGGACTCGTGTGGAAGGAGGGGATGGTCAAATTCGCTTTTTGGGCGATGAACGTCGGCCTCATGGCGATGTGCGTCCTCAGCCTCCTGCCGGTCGGGTTGATGCAGACCTGGGCCTCGGTGGACAGGGGCTACTGGTACGCCCGCAGCCCGGAGTTCATGCACACCGAGGTCATGCAGACGCTCCGCTGGCTGCGTGTGCCGGGCGACACGATCTTCGCCCTGGGGGCCGTCGCCCTGGTGTGGTTCGTGGCCGGGTTGAAAACGGGCCACTCGCTGAAAAGCGGGGCCGACGCCGACGCCCAGGCGACAACGACGGGGACCGCCTCGTAACCACTACCCGCCAGAAAACGGTTCACGACGAGGCGACCAGACACCAGTTCATACCAGAAGGAAACACGGCCATGACCTTACCGCACGCAATGCCTGGGGAAATCGTGGATGTGCGTCCGCTGGGGGCGGCGCTGGCGACGACCGGGACGAGGACGCTGGTGAAGACCTCGGCCATCGACGTGATCCGCATGGTCGTCCCAGCCGGGAAGGAGATTCCGACGCACAGGGCGAAGGGCGAACTCGTCGTGCAATGCCTGGAGGGGAAGATCGCCTTCACCGCCTGCGGGAAAACGCACGACCTCGTGGCCGGACAACTGCTGTACCTGCCGACCGGGGAACCCCACTCGCTGCGGGGAGTCGAGGACGGCTCGCTGCTGCTGACCATCGTGTTGCCGGGCCGGTAGATCGAGCCGGAGGCGAGCGCCCCGAAGGTCGATGAGGGGCAGAAAGACTTGTGAATAGAGGAGTCCGATGTCCTGGATCGAATGGTACGACTCGCTGGCGAAGCCGTCGTGGACGCCCGCCCCGTCAACGATCAGCTTGATC
>JANXSH010000502.1 GCA_025356615.1 Planctomycetia bacterium
CGCGAAGGAGCCGAGGTCCGGCAGGAGGGTGTCGAAGACGCGCGCCACGAAGCCGACGAGGCGCGGGACGGTGCCGTCGGGGTCCTCCCTCTGGCCGCGACCCGCCAACGCCAGGAGGACGGGCGTGAGGTGCGACAGGAAGAAAACGACGACGACGGAGGTCATGTTGACGACCATGGGAACCCTCGTCGCGAGGGTAACGGCGAGCGCGACGAGGACGAGGACTTGAGAGTAGCACAGGATGAGGCCCGGCATGGTGTCCATCGTGTGCGCGGTCCACTGGCCAAGCCCGCGGAGGAGGTCGGTCGTGCCCGACGGGAGACTCCAGGCGGCGAGCTTGATGTTGACCCAGGCCGGCGTGACCACGACGCCGATGTGCGCCGCCACGCTCGTGCTCTCGACGACGTTTTCCGAACTGATCGGGTCGAGCTTGTCCCACCAGTGCTTGACGAGCAACACGTTCTCGAACAGAACGCCCAGGACGCCGAACATGAACAGCGCCGCGAGGATGATTCCCGCGTACTTGCCGAGCATGAACTGGCGGCGCGAGACCGGCTTGCTCATCACGGTGATGGCCGTCCGGCCCTCGATCTCCTCGCTGATGGACAGGCTCGCGGTGAGGCTGCCGAACAGGACGGCGGCGAGCATGATCGTGTCGTAGCCCAGCTGCTTCACCATGAGGTAGTCCTCGCCGAAGGTGAAGTACGGAACCAGGATGGAAAAGCACATCGCGGCGGTGGCGAACAGCATGACGAGCCAGAACACCCACTGGCGGACGCCCTCGCGGAACGCCGACAGCGCGATGGCACCGCCCTTGGGCCAGAAGTAGAGCAACAGGGCGAACACGAGGATGAACAGGTCGAGCGTGAGCTGCGTCTGGAGGACGGCCCCGTAGATCCGCCCGAGTACCTCGAGGGAGCCGCGATCCTGGACGAGTTCGAAGACCGCGAAAGGGGTCGCCAGGCAGCCGAAGACGCCGATGAGGATCCGGTTGAGCAACCACCTCGGCAAGTAGGACGTTCGCGACATCCGCTGTCCGGCCGGACCGCCGAAGACGAAGAGCATCCAGGGGATCGCGAGCAAGAGCTGCGCGAGCATCATCCCGAAGACGACGAGGAGTGCGGATAGCGAGAAGTTCATCGGTGCCGATCGCCGTGAGTGCCTGATGGCCCACGTCGACGGACGCGGGGGCCGAGTCACTCTCCCATACGCTCGCCGGGGCGTGGTGGTTCGACGCGGTAGGTCGGCTGGATGCCCCAGTGGAGTTTGTCGTGCAGGTTTCGGTAGTAACTCCGCCCCGCGACCCGCGCCAGCTCGAACAGGACCGGGGCGCGCCGGACCGACACGCGCGAACCCGCCGGCATCGCGATCCGCTCCTGCCCATCGACGATGAGGACGGCCCCGTTGCCCCGCCGGACGGCGACGGTGTACTCCTTGTCCGCCGAATCGACGAGCGGTCGGCTCGTCAGCCCGTGCGGGCAGATCGGCGTCACGACGAACGCCGACAGCTCCTGATACAGGATCGGCCCCCCGGCGGACAGCGAGTGTGCTGTCGAGCCGACGGGCGTGCTGACGATCAGCCCGTCGCCGGAGTAGGAGGCGACGGTCTCGCCGTTGATGATGAGGTCGAGGTCGAGCATCTGGAAGGGCGGTCCGGGTTGGATGGCGATGTCGTTGAGGCCCAGTGAGGGCTTGCGCGTCGCGGGATCGACCGAGGGCGTATCGACGACCGCCTCGAACATGAGGTGTCGGGTGATCGTGTATTCCCCCTGCACGACGCGGGGGAAGTGTTCGACGAGTTCATCGACGCTGAGGTCCGCGAGGAATCCGAGACGACCCAAGTTCACGCCCAGGACCGGCAACTGGCGATAGCCCATCTGCCGGGCGGCGCGGAGGATGGCCCCGTCGCCGCCGAGGACGAGGGTGAGGTCGGCATCGACATGCGTGAGGTCGGCCTCCTGGAGCAAGTCGATGAGGACGACCTCGGCATGCTCCCGGAGCATCGGCAGGAGCCGGGCCGCCTCTTCGTTGACGCCGGGACGGTGGGCATTACCCAGGACCATGATTCGACGCATGAGCGGGGTCTCTGGGATGCTCCCTACGATTCCCTCGCCCATGTACTCGGGTGGGATGAGGGAAGAACCTACAGATCAGAGGTTAGGCAGAACGACAGAAAAAACTATACCAGGGTTCGTGCGCACGACAGACGCATTGCCATTCACGGTCGATCCGCCGGTTTGCGACCGCCTGGGACCAGGAAGTCCGTGAACGCCCGGCTCGATGCCGATAGGGGGTCGCGCCGGCGCACCAGGATGCCCGAGTGGATGGGCCGGATCAGCTTGCCCAGGCTTCGCGTACCCACCTTGTGGCCGCGCGTGACCGCACCGCCCGACATCAAGGGCACGATCGAGACCCCCAGGCCCGCCTCGACCATCCGCACGATGATCTCCGTGTTCGTCGTCTCCATGCCCACATGGGGCGACAGTCCCTCGCCGTGGAACGCATCCGCGACGTGCTGCCGGCCCGTCGAGCCGCGCTCGAAGAGGATCAGCGGCAGGTCCACCAGGTCCGCCAAACCCAGATTTGCCTTGCGGAGCAGCGGGTGCCTCGGCGAAGTCACCAGGCTCCAGTCCATCGAGAACAGGTGGAGGTACTCCAGATCGGGAGACGATTCGTAGGGGGCCGCCACCCCGATCGCGATCTCCGGGTCGTGCAACAAGGCCTCTTCGATCTCCTGCTCGGTGCGACTACTCAGCCGGACGCGAATCTGCGGGAACGCCTGGTGGAAGCGGCGCACGGCATCGATGAGGACGTACAGGATGAGGTACTCCGTGGCGACGACGTGGATCTCGTGCGGCTCGGTCGAGGCGGCGAAGACTTCGCCGAGTTGCCGCGCGCGGTCGAGGAACGCAAGGGCGTGCGGCAGGAACAGGCGACCCTTGTCGGTCAACGGGTGCGACCGCCGCGGCCCCCGCGCCTTGTGGTACAGCTCCACGCCCAGGCGACCCTCGAGGGCCAACAGCCGATTGCGGACCCCTTGCTCCGTGATGTGCAGCCCCTGCGCCGCGCTGCGTAAATCCCCCTGGCGTGCCAGTTCGACGAACGCCGCCACCTGGTCCGTCGAGATCGAAAGGAGTTCGGCCATCGCTACCTCGGCTCACACAGCAATAACCTTGATGGATTTAATGATAAACAATTTTTCGATGGTTGTCGCCTCCTATAAGATGAAGTTCGTGGGAGGCGGTCGAACGCGCCTCTCGGACCGATCCCAACGGGTGCGACCATGCCGATCAGAGAGAAATGCCTGGCCCGTCTCGAGCCGAGGGCGATGCCTGCGAATATCCGAAGCAGTCAGCCCGGCGGGGGCTGGCTGGTGTGGCTGGAGCTGGCGTGGGGCCGACTGCGCCGCCGATGGCTCCGGTCGGCCCGGCCGGGGTATGTGGCCCGCCTGCGGGCGGCGCGGAAGGGGGATTGCCCCGGCTGCACCCATGACATCATCGACGACCGCGACCTGAAGTTCTTTCGGAACGTCTGTGGCTACCACTTCGCCGGAGCGGACGTTCCGTCCCGCTGGCTCGACCGCCTCCCCCTCGCCCGGATGGGGCGGGGCGAGGTGCTCCTGTTCGGCGGGGGCGCGTCGGTCCTGGCCGTGGTCGCCGGCTGTTTCGCGCCCTACGCAGCGGTCCCGCTGGCGCTCCTCGCGCTGTTCGTCGTACTCTTCTTCCGCGACCCGGAACGGCGTATCCCCGACCTACCCGGTGCGATCGTGTCGCCCGCCGATGGCGTCATCACGGACGTGGAAGAACTGGACGGAGTGCCGTTTTGGGACGGGCCAGCCGTCAAGATCGGCATCTACCTGTCGGTGTTCGATGTCCACATCAACCGCGTCCCGGAGGCCGCGCGGGTCATCGAGGTGCGCTACGTCCCCGGACGATTCCTGAACACCCGCCGGTCGGCGGCGGGGCAGTTGAACGAGCAATGCTGGACGCTGTTCGAGTGCGAAGCGGAGCCGCACCGGCTCGTCGCGGTGAAGCAGATCGCCGGCACGTTCGCGCGCCGCATCGTTTGCGAGGCCCGCCCCGGCGCGGTTCTCGAACGCGGCGAGCGCTTCGGCATGATCAAGTTCGGCTCGCGAACGGAACTGTACCTGGCGAAAGACTCGTCCCTGTGCGTCGTCGTTCGCCCCGGCGACCGGGTCAAGGGCGGTAGTTCGGTGCTGGCGAAGTACGACTTCGACCCGGAAGAATATCACTCAGGGTCGCTGGTCAGACCCCACCCCCCAACCCCCTCCCCTTTAGGGGAGGGGGAGCCAGACCGATATAGTCACGTCTCTGATTCGCCTCTGGTCCCCCCTTCCTTTTAGGGAAGGGGGTTAGGGGGTTAGGTCTTCGCAGGGCATCGGAGTGATCTTCTTTCGTGCTGGCGAAGTATGATTAGTAACGACTCCACGTCGGAGTTCGTAAGGGTTCCTTTCTGGAGGTAGAACGATGTATCGTATCTCGTGTG
>JANXSH010000509.1 GCA_025356615.1 Planctomycetia bacterium
AGTTCGGATCCCCTGTTCGATGGCGCGCGGCATAGCATTCCCTCTCCCTGCGACTCTGGTTCGTCTCGATCCATCTCCCTATGCTATCCCGCGCGGAACTTGATGTCCGGATTTAACGCAGAACGTGATGTCCGGTAACAGCTCCGCTTCGCGTCGCGGCTAAACGAATTCGAGTCCGCCCCGAGAACCGCATCCATGCTCCGCACCGCGATCTACTCCCTCCTGCTGCTCACCCCCGTCCTCGACGCGGCGACGCTGCGCGTCCTGCCGGGCGATGTCACCCTCACCGGGCCGAACGCCTCGCAGCGCCTGCTCGTCGTCGATGCCGACGGCAACGAAGTGAGGGCCGACCTCTCTGCCAAGGCGACGTTCCGCAGCTCCGCGCCGTTGATCGCCCGCGTCGATGCCGGGGGCGTCGTCCGCCCCGTCGCCGATGGTGAGGCGACCATCACGGCGACGAGCGGGGATCGATCGGCGAGCGTCAAGGTGGTCGTCCAGAAGACCAAGGAGTCGGTCGCCGTCAGCTATCGCAACCACGTCACGCCGGTCCTGACGCGCTTGGGGTGCAACTCGGGGGCGTGCCACGGGGCACTCGCGGGCAAGGGCGGCTTCAAACTCTCCCTGCGCGGCTACGACATCGAGAGCGATCACTTCGTCCTCACCCGTCAAGCCCTGGGCCGACGCATCGACCGCGAGGCACCGGAGAAGAGCTTACTTCTGCTCAAGCCGACGATGGCTTTGTCGCACGGCGGCGGGCAGAAGATCGAGATCGATTCCCCCGAATACAAGATATTCGCCGACTGGATCGCCGCCGGTGCCCCCGCGCCGAGCAGGGACGACACGCGAATCAGGCGGCTCGAAGTGTTCCCGGCGTCGTCCGTGTTGCGCGTGAAAGACTCGCTCCAACTCGTCGTCCGCGCCTGGTACGCCGACGGGCACAGCGAGGACGTGACGCGCTGGGCGCGGTTCACCTCCAGCGAGGATCTCGTCGCGAACGTCACTCCTGACGGCGCGGCGAGCGTCCTGGGCCACGGCGAGGCCGCCGTCAGCGTGTTCTTCAGCAACCTCGTCGCCTCGGCGAACATCCTCGTCCCCCGGCCCGGCACGATCGACCCGCGCGTCTTCGCCGATTCGCCGAAGCACAACTTCATCGACGATCATGTGTTGCGCAAGTTGGCGAAGCTCAACCTCCCGCCGTCGCCGGCCTGCTCCGACGGCGAGTTCATCCGCCGGGCCTACCTCGACGCGGCAGGCATCCTGCCGACGCCGGAAGAGGTGCGTAAGTTCCTCGCGGACAAGAGCGCCGACAAGCGCGACAAGCTCATCGATCGGCTGCTCGATCGCCCCGAGTTCGTCGATTACTGGGCCTATCGCTGGTCCGACATGCTGCTCATCACGACGCGCCGATTGCCCCAGCCGGCCGTCTGGTCGTTCTACTCTTTCGTCCGCCAGAGTGTCGCCGACAACAAGCCCTGGGACCAGTTCACCCGCGACATCCTGACGGCCAACGGAGGCACCCTCCGGCGGGGGGCGGCGAACTACTTCGTCCTGCACAAGGACGTGACCGACCTCATGGAGTCGACGGCGGTCACGTTCATGGGCATGTCGATCACCTGCGCGCGATGCCACAACCACCCGCTCGAGCGCTGGACGCAGGACCAATACTGGTCGATGGCGAACCTCTTCTCGCGCGTCGGCCTCAAGAACGGCGACCGCGCCGGCTCGGTGTTCGTGCAGACGCAATCGACCGGCGAGGCCATTCATCCTCGTCGGGGATTCGCCATGCCGCCGACGCCGCTCGACGGCAGGCCGCTCTCGCTCGATAGTGCGGTCGATCGGCGCAAATACTTCGCCGACTGGCTCACCTCGCCGGACAACCCGTACTTCGCCAAGGCGCTCGTCAACCGCGTCTGGCGCAACTTCCTGGGTCGCGGCCTCGTCGAGGCGGAGGACGACCACCGCGAGACGAATCCCCCGACGAACGCCGAGTTGCTCGACGCCCTCGCCGTGGACTTCGTCAAGAACAAGTACGATGTAAAACAGCTCGTCCGCACGATCATGAGGTCCGCCGCCTACCAGCGGTCGTCGAAGCCCATACCCGGCAACGAGGGGGACGATCGGTTCTACTCGCGCTACCTCGTCCGGCGACTCAGCGCCGAGGTGCTGCTCGACGCCTACGCCTTCGTCACCGACGTGCCGACGCCGTTCACCAAACTGAGTTCCAACGCCAAGGACGCGGCGGTGGATTACAACGGCTTCCCGCTCGGCACGCGGTCGATGCAGCTGCCCGATTCGCTGGTCGTCTCGCGTTTCCTCGACGCCTTCGGCCGGGCGGAACGGTCGCAGACTTGTTCCTGCGAGCGCTCCTCCGACTCGAGCGTCGGGCAGGCACTGCACCTCAACAACGGCCAGACGCTCAACGACAAACTGAGGGCGAAATCGTCGCGCGTCACG
>JANXSH010000520.1 GCA_025356615.1 Planctomycetia bacterium
CCCAACGTCATTTTGACGCAACACCTTATCAGATAGAAGGTTGGCAACGATTTTCGGAGCGATCCCAGGTCAGCCAAAGGCGAGCGCCCGCTGACCAACCCACGAGAGGCGACCCGGCATTTTTTGCTGCTGTTCAGCCTCGGCTTTTTCCAGTACACCATCCCGTACAGGTGTTGTCGTGGTGGGGATGAGCGAGTAGTGTCCGAATCTCTCCTCCTTCCTACCAACCCGCGATCGATTCAGGAATTGTTCGACGAGTGTAAACCTCACATTCGGCCCGTTCAACATCAATGGCCCTGGGTCGTAAGGAGCCTCCAACGTTTGCTTCAACGAGAGCAACGGCTGGATCATGCTGCTCTTGCCCGAGTTGTTCGCTCCAGCAAGGATCGTCAAGGGGCGCAATTCGATCGTCTGCTCGTGGTCGATGGACTCGAACCCTCCGACCGTGATCGCACGCAGAGGCAACAGGGTGTCGTCCGAATTCATTGGGGGCGGCATGGACGCTTCCGCTCGTATTACGATTTGATACTTCGACTGTCATCCTATACCCTCGAGGCACGGCCTCCAATCGAGCAGCCGAGATCACGTCGCTTCATCACCCAGACCGAGCCTCTCGCGTAGTCGGCGCAGCTCCATCTCGGCACGGACCGCACGTTCCTCGGCCTGGAGGCGTAGACGTTGCTCCGCCTGGACCGGGACGAGTAGTCGCTCCTGAGTGGCGGGGTTCCACAGCCTCAGTTGATTCCCGTCGCGCTCCAGGTGTAGTCCCGTCGTCAGGCTCGGCAACCGCCCCTCGACCGAGTGGATGGGGTGATAGTTGCCGCCCCTGAGACGCCAGCCTTGCATGGATGGATTCAGGTAGTCTTCGTTGGGGTCGAAGAGGAAATATTCGCGCACCCTCAACACGTCCCGATAGAGGACCATCTTCCTGCCAGTGTCCGCCCTGCGCGTGCTGGACGAGGTCAGTTCGATCACGAAGCGCGGTGGGTGCCCCTCCTCCCACAGCAGGTAGTTGGGCCGCTGGCGTTTCTCCACGCCCCGGACGACGAAGACATCCGGGGACACATGCCGCCGCCGGTCGCCCTCCTCGTAGAACAGCAGCAGGTTGCCCGAGACGTAGACCATCGGGTCTGCGGCGTAGAATGCGCGGAGCGTTTCGATCAGGTCGAGCATCACATCGCGGTGGTAGTCAGTCTCGGCCATCGGTTTGCCGTCCGTCGTCGGGTACTTTACTTCCCGGACTCGCCGGGGCGGTCGAACGGTTGACATCGATCACCTCACTCGGATTCTGGCACCGACTCCATTCTACGACAACTCGCGGATCGGCTCGCGGTCCGTCAAAATGTGCTGCGGCCTGCCGTTGAAGTCGGCGATCATCTCCCGCGTGTCCACACCCAAGACGCGGTAGATCGTCGCCATGATGTTCTGGAAGCTCATCGTCCCGACGCGGGCGCGCTCGGCGCGGGCGTCGGTCTCGCCGATCACCTGGCCCATCTTCAGCCCGCCGCCGCACATCAGGGCGCAGCCCGCGTCGGCCCAGTGTTCTCGGCCCGGCCCCAGCGGTGATATCTTCGGCGTCCGTCCGAATTCGCCCAGGACGACGACGAGGACATCGTCCGTCAGGCCGCGTGCGCGAAGGTCTTCGACGAGCGCGTAGATGCTGCGATCCAGCAGCGGCAGCATGAGTTTCAGCGAAAGGAAGATGTCGCTCTGCGCTCCACTGTGGTGGTCCCACGACCCGACCCGCAGCGTCACCACGCGGACACCGGCCTCGACGAGTCGCCGGGCCATAAGGAACGGTCGGGCGTCCCAGTCGTAGAGGAGCTGCTTCGCCGTCTGGTGCGTCGTCTTGCCGGCGCGGTGGCCGTAAGCCTCCAACACCCGGCCCGGCTCCTTGCCGATGTCGAAGGCGTCGCGGACCTTCGGCGACGTTATCATGTCGAGCGCCTGCGCCTGGAAGTGGTCGATGCCCGCCAACCTCCCCGCGTCGAGGTCGCGACGGATCGTGTCGAATGCCGACAGGAGACGCTTGCGATCCGACAGCCGATCGAGCGACTTGACGGGTGCCAGATCCTCGACAGCGGAGCCGAACGGGCGGAAGGGCGCGTGGCCCGAGCCGGCATAGTGAGGCTTCTCGAACTCGAAGCGATCGTCCGTCTCGCGGTTGAGGCTCACATAGGTGGGCATGGCAGAGGTGTTGCCCAAAAGGCGGCTCGTGACCGACCCGAACGCGGGCCTCTTGCCCGCCGTGCGCGGCAGGCCGCTGTAGACCTCGCTGAGGAAGTGGTCGTTCTCCACCGATTGCACGCCGCGCAGGAGAGCCAGCCGGTCCATGATGCGGGCCTGCATCGGCATGTGTTCGCAGATCCGCACGCCGGTCAGGCTAGTGGCAATGGGGCGAAACGGCCCGCGAACCTCCGCCGGGGCGTCCGGCTTGAGGTCGTACATGTCGATGTGGCTCGGCCCGCCGTCGAGGATGATGTAGATCACCGACTTCTTGCGGCGAGGAATTGCTGCACGCGCCTCCTGACGGAGCAGCGTCGAGAGTGTTAGTCCGCCCAATCCGAGGCGCAGGAAATCGCGACGCGGGAGGCCGTCGCAGAAGGTTTGCGGTCGTCCGTGGTGGAAGAGCATGAGCGGCTCCGAGGCGGGCAGGGGGGAGGTTATCCTATCGGCAAGGAATCACTTCGGCGACCGAGTCACCTCATTCTACCATGTCCTGAACGGTTCGATAGTCGAAGCGAAGACATCGGGACGATACCCCGCTCGACTCCGCAAGCGGAAGTCGTGAATCCTCGTTGCCTCGTGCCAGCGATGCCAGTACACTTGATACTATCGGGCAAGTGAGCATTCCTGTCTTCGAATCATGCTCGACCGCCCCATCCCTCGAATCGGAGTAGGACTGATGAATCTCCGCTGCCAACTCGTCGTGATGTCCGTGTGCGTCGGCGGCCTGCTGTCCGGCTGTACGGGCGAGCAGGACAAGAAGACCGACCCGAAACCATCGCCCGTGGCGCGGGGCAAAGTGACCCCCGATACGAAGTCCGAAGAAAAGCCATCGAAAGAGAAGACTCCCTCGGAGAAGGGTCCGCCGAAGGCCGATCCTGTCAAGGTGGAGGCACCGAAGCCGCCGAAGGAGATCGCCAAGGCCACGAGCGAAGCCTGGACGAAGAGCACCTTCACGACGGGCTTCATGGGGACCGACCAGAGCGGCACGGTGGTCCTTGCGTCGACCCTCGGGAACCTTCGCGGTGCCGTCCCCGCCTTCGACGCGCGCACGGCGACTACGGACGCGGCCTTGATCGACCTGCCGTCCGCCGATGTGCCGTTCGGGCTGAGGTTGTCCCATAGCAAGATCACGGATGTGGGGCTGAAATCCCTCACGGGGCACAAGAACCTCACCGCCCTCGAGTTGGTCTACACGAAGGTCACGGACACAGGATTAAAGGATCTCGCCAAGCTGCCGAACCTCGGCTCGCTGAACCTGCGATCGACCGACGTGACGGACGCGGGCCTGAAGGAACTAGCCGGGCTGACGAAGCTTACGGCTCTCGACCTTGCCAACAACAAGGTGACGGACTTGGGCCTGAAGGCGCTTGGCGGGCTGAAGAGCCTCACTTCCCTCGACCTCAGCCTGACCGATGTGACGGACCTGGGACTGAAGGAGCTGACCGGGCTGAAGGAGCTCGTGTCGCTCCGCCTGGGATCGACGAAGGTGACGGATGCGGGGGTGGAGGAACTGCGGAAGGCGCTGCCGAAGTGCATTGTCGTGAAGTGATCGCGGGGGCGAGGGGAGACATTCCGATGCACGTCCGCCGGTTCGTCGTCGGGATACTTTTGGGGGTCGGCTGCCTCATGGCCGATGGCGCGAGGGCGAGGGCACCCGCGCCGAGGCCGAAACCGGCAACGAAGGTTTCCCCGGCCACGATCGCGGCCTGGGAGAAACGCGGGTTCACCTTCGGCTGGATGGGGGCGAACCACACCTGTGCGATCGCCTTCGACACGAACCCGAAGCAGTTGCGCGACGCCCTGCCAGCGTTCAGTGGCACCCTAGGGGCAGGTGTCGAGAGTTTCTCGAAACTACCTCCGGTCGAAATTCCATTCGGGCTAGACCTATCCTTGCTGGAAATCACCTCAGTAGAATTGAAGGCACTCGCGAAACTCGACAATCTAACTTCTCTGTCCCTAGATAGCCCCCGAGCGGACGTGGAGTTGAAGGACCTCGTCGAGTTCCAGCACCTCACCAGGCTCGCCCTCGGTTCGGCGGGAATCGAAGACTCGAACCTGAAGAACCTCGTCGCGCTGAAGCGTCTCACCACCCTGGACCTGAGTCACAACGACATCACCGACTCGGGGCTAAAGGAATTGCGGGCGCTGAAGAACCTCACCAAACTCGACCTGTCCTATACCAAGGTGACGAACGTCGGGCTGAAGGAACTCGCCAAGATCGAGCGCCTATCGTGGCTGAAACTGTACCACACCAAGGTAACGGATGCCGGGCTGAAGGAACTGGCCGCGATAAAGAAGCTTTCCTCCCTCGACCTGTCTTACACCGAAGTCACGGACGCGGGCCTGAAGGAACTTGCGGCCATAAAGAACCTCTCCGCCCTCTACCTTATGGGTTTGGCCGAAGTGACGAACACGGGCCTGAAGGAACTCGCCACTATCGAGCAACTTTCGACGCTTTGCCTGATCGACACGGAAGTGACGGATGCCGGGCTGAAGGAACTACGCGCGATCGAGAAACTTTCAGTCCTCTATCTCCACAGCACGAAGGTGACGGACGCCGGGTTGAAAGAGCTGGGAGCGATCAAGAATTTGTCTCATCTCTATCTGGGCCAAACGAAGGTGACGGACGCGGGAATGAAAGAGCTGCTCGAGTGCAAGAAGCTCTCGACGCTCGACCTCCGAGAAACCGGAATCACAGACGCGGCTCTGAAGGATCTCGTTCGCCTCGAGAACCTCTCCTCGATTGATCTGAGCAGCACCAAAGTGACGGGCGACGGGGTACTAGAGTTCCACATGGCGCTTCCCAAGTGCGACATCAAGTATTGAATCCGATCCGAGTCGTTCGAGATCGCGGCCACGATTCCGGCGAGTCGTTTGGCGGATGGCTCGTAGGTTCGCGCGCCCCAACCACGCCCAGATCGTTGCCGACCGCTTGCTCCTCCGTTGACCGCCTTTTGATCGTGCCGAGTGCGAAGGCGACCGAGGGTATGGATGCTTAGAACGATCGAGGCGATCTCCTCCTTCGGCACTTCATATTCTGAATGTCACGTCGAGCCGTTCGGCGGCGAATGACTCGTATGCTCGAGCGGCTCGATGCGCGAGACGTGAAGCAGATCGACCCTCACGGTACGCTCGAAGAATGTCTGTGCGAGGTCACCGGTCAGCCCGACGAAGGCCGTCCTCTGGCCCACGAAAAGGAGCTCGGGGTGGCGGACATCGTAGCCCACGCCATCGGTGAGGACGATGCGAAACGGCTGGAAGGGTTGCTGACGCAGACAGTCGCGAAGCTCTTCGGGGGACATTGGGAGACTCCTCGCGTAGCCGATCTCCAATCAATCGTACACGCGCAGCGAGACCGCGTCAACGACCGGGATCCGACGCCCGCTTGCCCTTCCGCGCTCTCCCGTGTAATCTTCCGCAGGTGCTTCCGTCTCTTGGAACACAGCCCCCTGGGGAGGACCGTGATGAGCGACCTCGATCGACACCAGCTCGCGCCGCTGCTGGAACGCCTCCTGAAAGGCGATCGGCAGGCGCTGAACGACCTGTTCACGCGCCTCCGGCCGTACCTCCACGCCCAGGTCCGCAAGACGCTCGGGGGGGAATGGAAGGACTCCTCCGACATCGTGCAATCCAGCCTGCGCCGGATCAACGAACACATGGACGGCTGGCTCCTCGACGAGCCTTCGGTGCCGCACCTCCTGGCGTGGATCAACAAGATCGTCCACAATCGCGCCATCGACGAGGTTCGGAAACGCAAGAACGTCCTCGGGGCGGACCAGGATTCGTTCCTCGACAACCTCGCGCAGCCGGTCAGCGACGAGGACCGCGCGGAGCGAGAGGCCCGGGCGGGGGGCATCTTCGCCGCGCTGTCGAAACTGCCGGATCGGCACCGCCAAGTCGTCGAGATGCACTACTTCGACCGCCTGCGCGACGAGGAGATCAGCCGCGAACTCGGCGGGAGCGTCGCGGCGGTCCGCGTCCTGCGGTGTCGCGCCCTGAAGCAACTGCGTCGTCTGATGGAGTCCACCGATGTCAACCAATGACGATCTCGCACGCTGGGGCGAACCGCCGACCGATGTCGATGAACTCGCCCTCGCCGAGGCGCTGACCGAGAACGCCCGCCCGACACACCTTCGCGGGGCGGCACCGCTGCTCGAGGTCGGCGACTGGATGAGGCAACTCATCCACACCATCCTCGAAAAGTCCGACCTCCTCGCGAATCTACCGCCGCCCGCCGCCGCCGGCGAGGCCCCGGCTACGGGCTGGTTGCGCCTCGCCGTAGGCCGAATCCTGGCGGGGAGTGTCATCCCCATCGCCTCGACGCACGGCGTGCCGATGTCGTTGCGCGACCTACGGCGCGTGCCCGACGACCCCGACCGCGTCGTCCTGCGGACCGGCGACCGCGTTCGCGTCGAAGTCGTGTGCGATCGGCCCGGGTTCCTCGCCGTCCTGAACGTCGGCCCGAGCGGCAACGTCCACCTGCTGCACCCCGAACAGGCCGTCCTTCCCGGAGAAGTCCGGCACCTATTCGACGTGGAGTTGATCCCGCCGACCGGACGCGAACGGCTCTACGCGATCTGGACCCGCCAGGCTGCCACCGTCCCGCAGTTGGCCGACCTGGTCCGTCCGGGGGCGGTGTTGCGTGACATGGTTCGCGTGCAGGATTCGCTGTCGCGCTTGCCGGAAAAGGACTGGCACGCGGTGATGTTGGAACTCGACCATCAGGGGTGACGGACGGATTGGACGCTCGCCCCGCGCTCCGCTTCGCGTCGCGGCTACACCTTCTCGCACTCGCGCATGTAGCGGATGCTCTCCCGCGCGATCGTCTCGGGGTCGGGGGTGTAGTCGAACACCTCGACCGACACCCAGCCCTTGTAATCGATCTCGCGGAGTGCGGCGAAGATCGGCACGAAGTCGGTCGCGCCGAAGCCGGGGCCGCGGAGGTTCGGGTCGTTGGCGTGGAAGTGTCCCATCACGTCCTTGTGCCGGTGGATCAATTCGGGGACGGACGCCTCCTCGGTACTCATGGCCTTGACATCGAGGTGCAGCCGGAACGCGGGGTGGTCGAGTCGCCGCATCAACTCGACGGCCTCGGCGGCGGTGGTCATGAAGTCGGCGTCCGGCGGCGAGAGCGGCTCGAGACACAGCTTGACGCCGTGATCGGCAATGCCCGCTGCGGCACGGCGGAGGGTGTCGAGAGCATAATCAGTTGCTTGCTCTAGAGTGGCCCCTTGCGGGATGCGCCGTTGCGCCGGAGAACCGAGGACCATGAGGTCGCCGCCCAAGTCCGCCGCGCATCGGGCCAGCTCGACGAGGTAATCGGCCGTCGCGGCGCGGACGCCGGCCTCCGGCGAGGTGAGGACGAGACCGGTCGTCTTGGCGAGGAGCCAGTGCAGGCCGATGAGTCGGATGCCGCAGTCGTCGGCTTCCGCCTTCATGCAGCGGCGCGTCTCGGCGTTGACATCCGTGATGCGGTCCCCCAGCATGAAGGGGGCGATCTCCAGCCCCGTGTAGCCGAGACCGGCCACGAAGGAGCAGATACGGCCATGCTCCCAGCCGCCGAAGGTTTCATTGCATATGGCGTAGCGCATGGGAACGTCATTTCTCCTCGAGCGTTAGCCGTTCCGGCTGGCCGTCCGACTTCACGAAGGTGATTTCGACCTTCTTGTCGGCGCGGGCGATCTCTTTGTAATAGTCTGACGGCGTGAGAACAACCCGACCGTTGACGTGGGTGATGAGTTTGTCCGGCTGCAAGAGGGCCTTGTCGGAGGGGCTGCCGGACACGACCTCGCGGATGGCGACGCCGTCGGCGGGCCAGCGGAGGGGGAAGCCGTTGCGCTGGACCATGATGCTATTGTAATCGACCCGGAGGCCGAAGCGGGCTGCGGGCCGCTTGGCGGCGATCACCTTGCCGGGGACGTGGAATTTGGCGAGCGTGACGGTACACGTCTTCGGTCCGACGCTGCGAGCGACTTCGACCCGTATCGGGCTGCCCGCGAGGGCCATGCCGACGTAGAGGAACAAGTCGTCGTTGGTGCGGACCGGCTTGCCGTCGATCACCCGGATGACATCGAAGGC
>JANXSH010000612.1 GCA_025356615.1 Planctomycetia bacterium
GGTTCCCTGGGATGGCCCAGGGAACCGACACGCCCCGCTCGTTTTCGGCGAGGCGAAGATTACTTCGGATCGCCCGGCTTACGATCCGCCGGCTTCACGGGCTTCGTCGTCGTGACCGTTACGGGCGTAGGGGTCGGCCCCGGTACGCTGACGGAAGTCTTGGGCACTGGAACCGGCTTCGGCGTCGGGACTAGGGTCGGGACCGCCTTCGGCACCGGAGCCGGGGCGGGCGTATACTTCGGCGTGGGCACCGGGGTCGGCGTATACTTCGGCGTGGGCACCGGGGCCGGGATCACCTTGGGCATGGGCTTCGGGGTATCGAGTGGCACCTTCGGAGTCGGCTTCGGCGTCGGCACGATGGGCGTCGTGATCGGCAGCTTCGGCGTCGTGACGGCGGGCGTCGTCCCTGGGAGCTTGGGAGTCGTCGTGATCGTCCGCACCTCGCCAGCGGGGGCGGCGGGGACCGCCGTCGTCGGGCGGATGATGCGGGCCGCAGGGGTGCCACGAGGCAGTTCCATCTGCACCTTGAGAGGAGCCGTAGCCGTCGCCGTCGGAGCTTTGGCCGTGAGGCGCGTCTCGTTGGCGGCACGCTGGGTGCTGATCGCCTGGTTGCGCTTGATCGACTTGGTCTCGTCGGCGAGGCGTTCCTTACTCGCCCGCTCCATTTTCATCTCGCGAACCGCCGGGAGGCCCGTCGCGTTCGGCCCGGCCAGGGACGCCATGCCGGTGACGCGAAGGTTGGAGACCGACTTCACGGGCGACAGGACCGTCTGGTTCTGGACGTTGGTGATGTTGACGTTCTTGTGGACGATGTTCGTCGTCGTCTTGTTGATCGTGATGTTGTTGATGACCGTGTTCTGCTGGACCAGGGTTCGCGGCGGGCGGGGGATGTCGCCGCTGTACCGCGACGTATACAGGGTCCGCAGGTTGCGCTCCCAGACGACGTTCCCGGCGTAGGCGCTGCGGTAGTAGCCGAAGTTCGCGTCGATGACGAAGCGACTGGGGCGATAGCTCATCCAGGCGGTGTAGCGGCGCTGATAGCCGACGGTAAAGTAGTCGCCGAAGTAGTAGCCGCCATCGAGGCGGACGAACAGCGCTCCGCAAAGGAAGTCGGGCTGGATCACGAACGCGGGGCGATACACGAAGCCCGCCTCCAGGTAGATCGGCCGGGTGAATCGCACCGGGGCGAAGAGGAGGCCGCGCTCGAGGAGCGGGCGATCCCAGTAGCCGGCGACGAAGAGGTAGCCGCACGGCGTCCAGCGATAGGAGGCGGGCACCCACACCCAACTCGGGCGGTAGCCGATCCAGTAGCCCGGCCGCCAGTTGTAGCGGCTGGTACGATAGACCCAGGTGCCGGGCACATAGACACTACTCACCTCGGGGGCGGGGATGGACGGCCCCGCGTCGATGGAGAGCGGCGGCGGGGGAAGGTACTCCGTCGGCTGACTCTCGACGGCGACCGCACCCCAGTAGCCCGACACCCAGCGGTAGCCTGCGGCGGCCTTCTGCCAACTGCCCGGCACCCAGGAGCGACTCGGCGGCATGACGCGCCAGAAACCGCTGATCCAGATGTAGTCCTTGGCCTCGTCGTCCCAACCCCAGTAGCCGGAGATCCACGAGACGTTGTCGCCCGCAGGCTTGTCTTCCGGGGGTGATTCCTCGATCGCCTGGGGCGGCTGGCGATCGACGAAGGCTCCCTCGAGGGCTTGACTCCGGCTCGGCTCGCCGTAAGCCTCATGGATCTGGCCGCGAGCCTGGACTTCGGTCCCATCCGTGGCCCCCGCCGCGAGGGCGGGCTGAAGGGCGGGACCGTCGGATTGGGCCGGACTGATCGCCGGGCGGATCATCGCCAGGCCGAGTAGGCCGGCGACGAGCGTAGTCGTCATGAAGCGCCGCATGGGTATTCTCCAAATGGGCCGGATAATGGCTCCGGTCGGCAGATTTCGTGTAATCGGAATGGCCCGTCGAGGATCGGTTCGTCGTGTGGAAGGACGCCATCTATCGTCGGTCGAGATGACTCGTCTTCTCGATCTTGGAACGATCGAGATCCTTGATCTTGCGCGGATTCGGCCTGCACTGATCGGCGTATCCGTCCTTCGCCGGGTCGTCCGGGAAGGAATGGTAGGGGGAGCTTCGGGGCTGACACCTCGGATTCGTAAGGCTTTCCTCTTGGAAGCGCCCTCACAATCCGCGAAGATGGAAAAGGACACCCCATCGATCCGCGAACGTCTCCATGAACCATCTGATCGACGGCTACAACATGCTGTACGCGCTGGGACGACTCGGGCCGCGATCGACCCCCGACGCCCTCCAGGGGGCGCGCCAGTGGCTGTTCGTCCTATTGCGTCCCATCGCCATCCCTCCGACCAGCATTACCGTCGTCTTCGATTCGCGCCAGGACTCCCCCGGTAGGCGTACCCAGGAAATCGTCTCGGGGGTCTGCTTCCTCTACTCGCGCGGGCAGACTGCGGACGACCTGATCGAAGACCTGATCGACGCCGCCCCCCACCCGCGCGACTTGCTCGTCGTGTCGAACGACAACCGGATCAAGCAAGCCGCCCGCCACGGCAAGGCGCGGAGTATCGGTTGCCTGGACTATTACGAGCAATTCATCCAGGCCCAGCCAGCTAGCCTCCCAGAGGCGGAGCCTGTCGCCAAGTCATCGACCGAGCGCTATGAGGTGTCGCTCGAGGAGACCGAACACTGGCTGGAGATATTCGGCGAAGTGGACGAGAAGGGCAAGCCGATCGAGCGCCCCAAGAAGTGAGCGATTGTAGCAATTGCGAACATCGCCTCCCATCAGCGGGCAAGCCGAAGCCCGACGTCTCCGAGCACTTCCTTGCCATTTCCACCCATGTTTCCTAGCTTTATACCGAGACCGCTCGACCGGGCATTCTGGGAATGCAAGGCAAGATCACCTCACAGCCAAGATATAATTCGTAGATTTGGAACGGTCCTTGCATATCAGTCGTCGTCGAACGGATACCCAGCAAGACCAGGAGGTCCCGATGAATACCAAGACTCACATCCTTCACACTCTCCACACTGCCACTCCTAGGAGTCGGACGGCCGCCCCCACCGGGCGGGTCGTGGAGTTGCTGAGGGAGATCAATATCGCTCTGCACGCCACCCGCGTCGTCGGACGGCGCAACGAGATCGCAGTGGCCGACGAGCGTGAACCCGCCCTCGCGCGGAATTGACGACAGCGGGCACCGACGCAATACACGGGATGAGACACGGATCGGACGGATGAAGCGGATCGATACGGGTCAGACCAATCGATCCGCTTCACCCCTCCAATCCGTGTGCCATTTATGGCGTCCCCTCGACGCGGAAGACCTGGATCTCCGCGTCATGATTTCCCCGCCGGACTGTCAGACTGTGGCAGACTTTGCCCTTTGCCGCCAGGTCTATCGCAGGCTTCATGATGTACCACAAGTGCGGGTGCGCATTCTTCGACTGCTCGAGGACGACGTAGCAGACCGCCGGGGTGCTGCGCGGCACATCGGATCGGCCCTCGACGAAGAGGCGGCCCGCGTGGTAGGCGGTCCAACTCATCGGGTCGAGAACCTCGTCGCCGGGCTTCGTGTTGTGGGCCATCCAGACGCCGACTTCGCGGAAGCCGTCCCGGTTGCCGTGCAGCCGGGCGAGCGTGCGCGGCAGGCAAGCACCTGTCGCAACGATCAGCACGACGAGCGAGAGCATCGGGGCGGAGACGCGCGTCGTTCGCCTCGCGACCCATGCCGCGAGCCACCCGATGCCCGCGACGGACCAGAAGATCCCACCCAGGACGACCAGAATGGCGTGCCGTTCGCTGATGTAGCCGTTCGAGTGCCCCAGTTTGTAGAGCAAGGGCATGAGAACGAGGCCGCACCCGAACAGGACCCACATCCCCGGCACCTCGGCGAAGCGTCGGCGGAACAGCCACAGGGCGGCGAGGGCCGGGTAGAGGAAGACATGGAAGAACGCCTTATCGAGCATCTCCGCCAACGTGCGCGCGGACCAGAGGAGGCGATCCTCCGGGCCGATGTTCATGCCGATGTTCCATTTGGCCAACGGTAGAGGCGAGGAAGTGTGGCTGACGCGAGGCGTGTCATACGGCTTGTCCGGCATCTTCCAGCCGTCGGCTTCCAGGATGTGCTGTGCAGACGCTTTGAGTGAAAGGCTGCCGATCAGGACCATGTACGGTGCCGCGAACACCGCGCAGCCCGCGACGAGGCACGCCCCTTGGCCGAGCAGTTGGGCGCGGGAGCGCTTCCAGCGCGGGCTGAACTGCAACCCCACGAGGACGACGAGCGTGACGCAGAGGACGAGAAGCCCTTCCTGCCGCGTGAGATAAGCAAGCCCGGTCGTGCCGCCGCACAGGACGAACCATCGCATCCGTCCTGTCGCCAACGCGCGGACGGCGAACAGCAGCGCGGTCGCCGCGAGGAGCAGGAACAGCGGCTCGCTCAAACCGTCGGCCATGAGCCGACCGCTCGACGGGATGCACTGGAACAAGAGCGCCCCCCAGAATCCGACGCGCCGATCGAACAACTCCCGACCGAGGAGATACATCGGCACGACGAGGAGGATGCTGCACAGCGCCGCCGCGAGTTGGGCCGCGAGCTGCATGGCGTAGGGGATATCGTCGGGGAACAGATCCCGCATCGGCTTGCCGAAGGCGTAGACGAGGAGGCCGTAGCCCGGATGGTGGACCCCCGTGCGGAAGACCTGCGTCCAAGGCTCGGACTCCAGCCGCCAGGCGAAGCGAATGAAGGTGACGCTGTCGCGCGAAGTCACCTCGGTGTCCGCGACCTGCCAGAGACGCATCCCGCCGGCGAGGACGAGCAGGAGGACGAGCCAGAAGGCATTGCCGCGTGTCATGCCCGGCAGCGCGAACGCAGGAGTATCAGGCGAGGGGGTGTCTACATTCATGAGCATGGACTCCATGCCATTCGGAAAAACGAACTAACCACAGAGGCACAGAGGGCACAGAGAAATGCACAGAAGGAAGGCAGTGTGAATCTGGGTAGTGTAGTGTCAACACCCTTTGCTCTGTCTTTACTCAGTCTTCATTCTGTGTATTTCTCTGTGCCCTCTGTGGTTAGATCGCCTTTCTTGTATGTCGGGGCGGGGAACGCGGTCAAGGCGGGTTTGTCGCGTCATCTCTGGAAATGAGGAGCCTGGCGGGGTACAAAGGAAGGGACGTGACGTTCGCAGAGGAGTACCCATGCCCCGCCGAGTTGCATTCTTCCTACTGCTCCTGGTCCTCGCGCCGGCATTCGCGCAGGACGATCGAGGGGACGCCCTGCTCCGGGCACTCGAGGCGAAGGTCGAGCGCGCGGTGAAAGAGGCCCGGCCGTCGCTCGCACGCATCTACGTCTCGCGCAGCGATGCCTACGAGAAAGCGCCCCACTGGGGCGAAGGGACCGGAGACCCGACTGCCGGAGAACTGGGCCGATTCGACGCCGAGGCGGCCCAGAAGCGCGTCCCGGCGGACGCACGCAACCGGCTGCGCATCTCGAGGACGATCGTCGAGCATGACCTGAGCGAGCCGAGGGTCGTCCCCGAGTCGTTCGGCAGCGGCATCGTGATCGACGACAAGGGGTTCGTGCTGACCTGCGCCCACGTCGTCCGCAACGCGACGCGCATCTACGTCCGGCTGCCCGGCAAGGGAGGCTCCTGGGCCGACATCCACGCCAGCGACCCGCGCAGTGACCTCGCCGTCCTCCGCCTACTCGACCCGCCCGCCAAGCTCGTCGCGATGACTCTCGGCAAGGGCGAACTCGTCCGCCGGGGTCAATTCGTCATCAGCATGGCCAACGGCTACGAGCCGGGCTTCCGGGACGAGCCGACGGCAAAGCTCGGCATCATCAACGCCCTGCGACGGACTGCCCCTCGGAAGGGAATTCGGGTCGAACAGAACAGCAAGTCGCTGCACGAATACGGTACGCTCTTGCAAGTCGATGCACGCACCGCGCCGGGTTGTAGCGGCGGCGTGCTCGTCGATCTCGAGGGAAAGGCCGTCGGCTTGACGACGGCCATCGCCGCCATCGCCGGCGAACAGTCGGCCGGCTTCGCCATGCCGTTCGACATCAACACACGCCGGATCATCGAAGTCCTCAGACGCGGCGAAGAGGTCGAATACGGCTTCCTCGGCGTTTCGCTCCAGGACGACATGGGCAACGGTGTCCGCCTCCAGAGCGTCGCGCCCGGATCCCCTGCGTTTCGCGCCGGCCTTCGTGCCTTCGATGTCATCCGGGTGATCGACGGCAAGCCGGTCCGCACCAACGACGACTTGTTCCTCTACGTCGGCATGGCCCTCGCGGGCAGCCCGATACGGGTCGAAGTCGCTCGCAGCGTCGGACCGAAGACGTGTACCGTC
>JANXSH010000629.1 GCA_025356615.1 Planctomycetia bacterium
CCATCAGACAGGCCTCCGGCTCCCCCTCCCTTTTAGGGGAGGGGGCTGAGGGGTGGGGTCTAACCAGCGACGGCCCGTGATCCTCGAAACTACTGTCACGCCTCCGGCTCGTTCGGTGTTCTGCTGCGTATCACCCCACGAGCCAGGCGTCCGGGTTCTCGATCCCTCGGACGAGCGCCTGGAGGAACCGCGCGGCAGGGGCACCGTCCACGAGCCGATGGTCGAACGTGAGACTCAGCGTGAGCCGGTCTCGCGCCACGATCTGGCCCTCGACGACCGCCGGCAGCTTCTCGATGCGACCCACGCCCAGGATGGCGCACTGGGGCCAGTTGATGATCGGGGTGAACGCATCGATGCCGAACCCGCCGAGGTTGCTCACGGTGAACGTGCCGCCCTGCATCTCGTCGGCGGTCAGTCGCCGGGCGCGGGTGCGGTCGAGCAGCTCCTTCGACCGCGTGGCGAGTTGCCGGAGTGTCAACGTCTCGACGTTGCGGATCACCGGCACCAGCAAGCCGGCCTCGGTGTCCGCCGCGATGCCCATGTGGACTTCCGGCGACGAGAAGATGCCGTCGTCCTCCCAGCGGGAGTTGAGCGCCAGGTGCGTTTGTAGCGCGATCGCCGTCAGCTTGACGATGAAGTCGGTAAACGTCGGGAGGATCGTCCCCGCTGCAACGCGAAATTGCTGGCGCAGGTTGACCAGGTTGGTCGCGTCGGCGGTCGTGGTGAGCGTGACGGGCGCGGTGTTGCGCAGGCTGTGAACCATGCGCTCGGCGATCACCCGGCGCGTGTTGGTCGGGGCCGGTCGTTTGGTCGCCTGCCCGACGATATCGCGCTCGCGGATCCGGCCGTCCCGCCCGGTCCCGGTGACGTGCTTCCAGTCCAATCCCCGCTTCGCCGCCGCGCGTCGGGCGCGCGGCGTGATCGCCTGTTGCCGACGGGGCGACACGTCCGGCCTAGCGGCGGGGGGAGACTGGTGCGCGCGCAGGTCGGCCTGCGTGATGCGCCCCGAGGCGCTCCCCTGGACGTGGGCGAGGTCAACGCCCATCTCGCGCGCCAGCCGTCTCACGGAAGGGCTTGCAGGGGCATCGTGTTCGGGCTTGGAGACGATCGATTCGCCGACGGCCGCGAGGAACCCGATCACCTTGCCCACGGGCACGATGTCGTTCACCCTCGGCCCATCGGCGGCGATGCGTAAGACGCCGGCGTCGGTCGCCTCGATGTCCTGAACGGCCTTGTCGCCCTCGAGCGTGAACAGTGGCTCACCAACCTTGATCGGCTCGCCCTCGCGCGCGATCCAGCCGAGGAAGGTGCCTTGCTCCATGTTCCAGCCGAGGCGCGGAACCTTGATCTCGATCGCCATCCGGGACTCTCCTTCATTCTGCCAACAAGTCGCGGATCGCCTTTTCGATGGCCCTCACGTCGGGAACCACGGCGGCTTCCAGGGGCGGGCTGTAGGGCGTCGGCGTGTGGACGCCGTGCAAACGGCGGATCGGCGCGTCCAGGTCGTCGAAGCCGCGATCGGCGATGATCCCGGCGATCTCTCCGCCCAGGCCGAAGGGGCCGAACGCCTCGTCCACGATCAACAGCCGACCCGTCTTGGCGACCGAGGCGAGGATCGTGTCGCCGTCCAGCGGCGCGACCGTGCGCGGGTCGATGACCTCGACGGAGACGCCCTCCTTCGCCAGGATGTCGCACACCTTCAGCGTCAGGTGGACCATGTGCGCCAGGGCCACGACGGTCGCGTCGCTGCCCTCGCGGACGACGACGGCTTGTCCGAAGGGGATCTCGTAGTCCCCCTCCGGCACCGGCCCCTTGACGTTCAGGATCTCGCGGTGTTCCAGGAAGACGACCGGATCCTGGCAGCGGAGGGCGTGCTTGAGCAGCCCTTTCGCGTCGCGCGGGTTGCTGGGCACGACGACTCGGAGGCCGGGGAAGTGCGCGAACATCGGGTAGTAGTTGCCCGAGTGGTGCGTCGCCGCCGAGTGGCCGATGCCGATGCAGCCCCGCAGCAGCAGCGGCATCTTCAGCCGGCCGCTCGACATGTACTGCATCTTGGCGATCTGGTTGAGGATCTCGCCGACGCCGTCGAGGGCGAAGTCGGCGAACATGAAGTCGATCACCGGCCGCGCGCCGGTCATCGCCGCGCCGGCGGCCATGCCGATGAAGCCGCGCTCGCAGATCGGCGTGTCGCACAGGCGAACCGGGCCGTACTTCTCGTAGAGGCCGAGGGTGGTCTTGAAGTTGCCGCCGCGCTTGCCGATGCCCTCGCCCATGACGAAGATGCCGGGGGACCGGGCCATCTCCTCGGTGAGGGCTTCCAGCGTCGCCTGCATGATCGTCAGTTCGTGCGTCGCGCCTTGGGGGGCGGGCGGTGCCGCCGTCGGCTTCGCGTAGACGTGCATCGCGGCGGAGGCCGGGTCGGGCCAGGGGCTGGATTCGGCGAACCGCTCGCCATCGTCGGCGACCGCTTTGATCTCGGCTTCGATCTGGGTCAGGTCGGCTTCGGTCGCCACGGACTCCGCGAGGAGATAGCGTCGGTAGCGTTCGATCGGACAGCGGGTCTTCCACTCCTCGACTTCCTCGCGGGTGCGGTAGCCGAAATCGCCCATGCCCTCGGCATGCGGGCGGGTGCGGTAGGTCTTGCACTCGAGCAGGGTCGGCCCGCCCCCAGCCTTTGCCCGCTGGATCGCCTCACCTGCCGCCTCGGAGACGGCCCGCACGTCGTTGCCGTCCACCGCCACTCCGGGCATCCCGTAGGACGCGGCGCGACTCGCCACCTCGGGGTTGCCTGCGGCGTAGGCGAAGGCAACTTCGGTGGCGAACTGGTTGTTTTCACAGACGAAGAGGACGGGTAGTTTCCAGATCGAGGCCATGTTCAGCCCCTCGTGGAACGCGCCGTTGTTGACGGCCCCGTCGCCGAAGAACGCGACGGCGACTTGCTCGGTCTTCAGCACCTTGAAGCTGTACCCCGCGCCCGCCGCCTGGAGGATGCACGCGGCGACGATGCCGCTCGTCCCCATCATCCCTACCTCGGGCGAGTACAAGTGCATGCTGCCGCCCCGCCCCCGAGAGCAACCCGTCGCCCGCCCGAACAACTCGGCGAAGAGTTCGCGCGGCGGGACACCCTTCGCCAGCGCGTGCCCATGCCCGCGATGCGTGCTGAAGACGACATCGTCCGTATTCAGATGCGCACACACCCCGACGGCGATCGCCTCCTGGCCGACGTAAGTGTGGCACGCGCCATGAATCAGCCCGCGCTGATGGCAGCGGGCCAGCTGCTCTTCGCAGCGGCGGATGAGCAGCATCTTGCGGAACAAGTCGATCGAGGCTTCTTGCGACATAGTCAGCATCCAATTCGTTTATCCGCAGATTCCGCAGATTACACAGATTAATACCAATGCTTTTCTAATTGCATTCCTGTCTTATCTGTGTAATCTGCGGAATCTGCGAATAAGTAGTTTTCATTTGCCGATCGTTCCGCCAGCGTTCATGGCGAGGTTGCCGCCGTCCATCGGGATCAGCGTGCCGGTGATCCACGACGAGGCATCCGACGCGAGGAGGACGGCGAGTCCCTGGATGTCCTCCGGTTGGCCCATGCGCCCGCGCGGGATGCCGCTGAGCCACTTCTCCTTCATGGCCGGGTCGGCGGCCATGCGCTTCTCGAGCGACGGGTTGACCACCTGCGCGGGCAGGATGGCGTTGACGCGGACGCCGCGCCCGGCCCACTCCGTACTGAGCTCGCGCGTCATCTGCACGACCGCGCCCATCGCCATGCTGTAGGCGATGTGCCCCCGGCCCAGAGCCGAGGTACTCGCCAGCGAGCCGATGTTGACGATGCTGCCCCGCCCCGCCGCGATCATGCGTCGGCCCGCCTCCTGGCACATCAGGAACCGCCCGAAGACGAGGTTCTCGAACACGGTTTGCACCTGCTCGCCGGTGATCTCCAACGGCGAAGCCATGATCGCTTCACCTGCGACGTTGGCGAGGAAGTCGATCTGCCCGAACACCTTATCGAGTCGCGTGAACAGGTCGCGGATCGCCTCCGGCTGAGAGACATCAGCCGTCACCGCGACGGCACGTCGGCCGAGCCCGACGATCTGCTCCGCCGTCTGCTTCACGCCCTCGCCGTTGAGGTCCGCCAGCATCAGGTCGGCCCCGTGCCGGGCGAGCGCCAGCGACATGGCGCGGCCCATCCCGCTCGCCGCGCCGGAGACGAGCGCGACACGGCCCGTCAGGTCGAATAGGGGATCAGGCATGGTTCGGCTCTCCGTCATTGGGTTTCTTCGTGTGCTTCTCGGGCCGGACGAACAGGGCCAGGCCGGCACCCAGCGCCAGGATTCCCGCCATCGCCCAAAGCCCGAACTCGCCGAGGATATTCGGCCCGAGGACTCCGCCGATGTTCCCGAACGAGTTGATGAGGGCGATCCCCCCCGCCGCCGCAGCCCCGGTAAGGAATGTGCTAGGTAACGTCCAGAAGACCGGCAACATGCTCAGCATGCCCGTCAGGGCGAGGCACAATCCCCCGAGGGAAAGTGCCGGCGAGAAGTCCAGGGCCGCGAGCGCCCACCCGAGCGCGGCCACGAGGGCGGCGATGGCGACGTGGACGGACCGCTCCCCCGTCCGGTCCGAATGGCTGCCCCACAGCGTCATGCCCAGCATCGCGCAGAGGGGCGGCAGAGACCCGAGGAGGCCGATCTGGAAGTGGTCGTAGGAAGGGTAGTTGACTTCGAGGAGCCTGGGCAGGTAGGCACCGAAGGCGTTGGCCCCGACGGCGACGGTGAAGTAGAGGCAGATCAGGAGCCAGACACGCTTGTCCTCGACGAGGGCGCGGAGGCGGTCCGCGCCGTGCTGGTGCTGGACGGCCTGCTCCTCTTGCCGCAGGCATCGGGCCAGCCAGTCGCGTTCCTCGGGGGTCAGCCAGCGGGCGTCGTCGGGCCGATCGGTGAGGACGAAGAGGACCGCGACTCCCAGGAGGACCGAAGGAAGCCCTTCGAGGAGGAAGAGCCACTGCCAGCCACTCAGACCGGCGGTGCCATCGAGGTATTTCATGATCGCGCCCGACAGGGGGTTGCCCAGAATGTTTGCCAAAGGGATGGCCGCCATGAACAGCGCCACCATGCGGGCGCGCTCGCGGGCCGGGAACCAGAAGGTCAGGTACAGGATGATGCCGGGGAAGAAGCCCGCCTCGGCCACGCCGAGCAGGATGCGGATGAGGTAGAAATCGACCGAGCCGCGGATGAACAGGGTGGCGCAAGAGACGAGACCCCACCCGATCATGATGCGGGCGATCAGCTTGCGAGCGCCGAAGCGGCGTAGGAGCAGGTTGCTGGGCACCTCGAAGAGGATGTAGCCGAGATAGAACAGACCGTATCCGAAATCGAACACCCGTTCGCTCATCCCCAAATCCTTCCGCATGGTCAGGGCGGCGAAGCCGACGTTGACGCGGTCGAGGATGTTGAAGATGTACAGGACGCCCAGGAGCGGGATGAGCCGCCAGGCGACCTTGCTTAGGACACGCTTGCCGAAGGCCTCATCCGACGCGGGCAGGTCCGTTCCGGGGAGAGCGGAAACGTCTTTCATTGGCATCACCAGGAGAGATCGCCGAGGTGCGCGCGGTCGTCGGATCACCGCGTAACGGCCTAGCGAGTACAGAGAGTCGCATTCGCTGGAAAGTCTACGGTTCTATTCGTGGCAGGCAAGTTAATAGTAAACCTCACCGCCCTGTCGCTGTGATAGACACTCCAGTGACCCGCCCCTCGCCCACTAGAGCGGAGTTCACACGGATGTAGCGGTTGACTCATTTCCAAGCCCGACGCGCAAGCGAGGGTCGGGAGCCACGAGACGAAAACCCTCGCTGGCGCGTCGGGCTTGGAAGTCGGCGAGCCGCTACACCCGCGAGAACTCCGCTCTAAACTCAGGGGACGAGAGGAGAAATCAGCAGTGGTTTCGCCTCGTCTCGAGGTCGTGTCAACTGCTTCCCAGGTGATTGCTGTACAATGAAGACGAGCCGGGGCGTGGCCCGGCCTCGTAGGGGAGGCGACCCAAAATGATGCGGCTCGTTCGGTGGGGGTTTCGCCCCACGGCGCTGATTGCGATTTCGGTGGGACTCCTGGCCCTCGCGGGCCTCGTCGTCTTCCCGCGCGACCGGAGCGAAGGTCGGCCTCAGCCACTGCCCCTGGCGGCGGGGGAGCAAGAGATCGCCTGGCTGTATCCTGCGACCAGTACGACTTCGTGGGAGCGCCTCACGACGGCGATCCAACAGGCCAGCAAGCGCCTCGCTTTGACGCATCCGGGGCTGGAGATGGAACTCGATTCCGGCGGGCCGAGTGAATCCGCTCTCTCGACCGCGCCGCCCCGAATCGCCCTCTCTTGGCCGGGTAGGCGCGGGAAACTGGTGTTCCGCTGGTACAAGCTGACGAGCCAGTGGACGCCCCAGGAATGGGTCCGGGCGTTGGTGGCGCGAAACCCGCCGCCGTTGGCGATCGTCGGCGGCAACAGCAGCTACTGGGCGCGCGAGCTGGGCTGCGCGCTCGCCCAGGAGACGAAAGACCTCGAGGAGGCGATTCGGCCCCTCCTACTGCTCACGACGGCGACGGCGGATCGCGTGCTGATGGCAGAATC
Source organism: Planctomycetia bacterium (assembly GCA_025356615.1). Taxonomy (GTDB): domain Bacteria; phylum Planctomycetota; class Planctomycetia; order Gemmatales; family Gemmataceae; genus JANXSH01. Next base: position 6,622 of record JANXSH010000629.1, read on the forward strand.
GACGCACGTCGCGCCGCGGGCCGAAGAAGACCGCATGGTCCCCCTCACGAGCATCTACGCGGGGCGCACCTACCGCTTCTGCTTCTCGAATCGCCAGATGGCGACGGCGGTCACGCGATTCCTCTGGAGCAGGCCGGAGTTGCGCCCCGACAGCGACCCGGCCTACCTCGTCCAGTGGACCGACGACTCCTATTCGCAGGATCTCTTTCGGGGGTACATGCGCGTCCTGCCCCATCGTGCTGCGGACAACGCCATGCAGCAGTGGGCCTGGGTCACAGGAGCGATCGGCCTGGGACTGCCACCCCCGTCCCTCGCGGGCTGGCAGACCTCCGGGTTCCGCTACGAGGCCGCGGTGCAACTCGACATCGACTCCAGTGTCGGCTCGTTCAATTCCCCCAACCCCTACGAGGCGAAGGTGGTGCGCGACCTGCTCACGCAGTTGCGATCAGGCCCGGCGTCCGGGTCGGGGTTGCTCGTCATCACCGGCCAGACCCAGCCGTCGCGGCGCCTGTTGCGCGACCTGGCGCGCAGCGCCCCGGACGCCTCGCGCCATTTCGTCGTCGCGATGGGGGACGCCGTCGCCTTCAACACGATCTTCCGCGACCGGCAGGTGACGTGGCCGATCCAGGATCTCCCCTTCCGGCTCGTCTTCTTCAGCCACCGCAACCCGATCGACGAGGCGGCGGGGTTCAGCCTCTCGACGGGCGATGGCGGGATGGGTCGGACTCGCGCGGCCGGGACGGAAGATGTGCTGCTATTTCGCGACATCGTCGAAGCCGTGGCGCTGGGGTTCCAGCGGTCCGGCACAGGCTGCACGACGGCGGAAGACCTGGCGCGCGGTCTGCACGCCGTGAGGCAGATCGACGACCACCTGTCGCTACCCGCCGACGATCGAGACGGCATCGCCCTGTTTTCGGAGAACGGGCAGCGCGGTAGCGGCACCGGAGAACACGTCGTCTACCTGCGCCCGGTGAGGCAGGGCGACCGCGTCCTTCCGAGCGCCGTCCTCGAGGTCTGGGCACGGCGGGGCGACCGGTCGTGGACGCTCGTCGAGCCGAGTCTGACGGTTTCCTACGACGAATTCGAGGTGCCTGATGTCATCGCCACTCCCCCGAAGTGACGCCGCGCCGGCGCGGCCCGGCTATCGGCTGTGGCGCTACGGACGGGCGCTGGCGGTGCCGCTGCTCATCTGGCTCCTACTCGTCGGCGCGCTCATTCAGCCGGTCCTCGGCTGGCTGCGGAGCGAGGATCGCTACGACGAGGCGGCCATGCAGGAGTGGCTCGAGGAGGCGCGCAACGCCGACTCGACGCTCGCCGACCTGGTGAACGGCTACGTCCAGAGGGTCGGCGAGCAGACGGAATTGCTGCGCCGCCCGAACGGAGATCAGGACGCCTTGCTGCGGTCCGACGTTAGCGCGCGCATCGCGGTCAAGCGGTCGGAAATCTATCAGAGTTTGCGTTCGCTCGGCGAGCCGCCCACGAAGATGTATCCGGGCCAGTTGCCGCTCTTCCCGATCGTCTACCGCCTCGAGGTGCAATTCACGGAAGGACTAGTGAGCGGGGCGAGTTCGGAGGGCGGGCCGAGGCTCGACGACCCGATCGTCTGGGATTCGGGACTCGACCCGAGTTCGGGGCAATACCGCGAGGCGCGATTCCCCCTCGGCGTCGGCGGCCAGGTGATGGTCCGCTACCAACTCCGTGCGTGGAACAAGCGCCAGCGCGACGAGCAGCAGAAGGGGGCGCGGGCGCGCCAACTCGGGTTGCTGGCGCTGGCGGCGACGGGCCTCGCGGTGGCCTGGCTGGCCCTGGTGTACGCCGACGAGAACGAGTCCCAGCGACAGCGCGATCGATCGCGCGAGCGGATCGAGCAAGTCGAAAGACAGCGCGGCGAGTCGGAGCGCCAGTTGCTCGAGCAGCGCCTGGCGACGCAGGCCGCCGAGCAGAAGGGACTCGAGTTGAAGTCGCACCTCTACGCCAGCATCGGCATCATGGCCGGCTCGTATGCCCACAACATCAAGAACCTGCTCATCCGGCCCAACGACCTCCTGCGTCGATGCCTGGAGCGTGAAGGCGTGGCCCCCGAAGAGGGCCGTATGTTGCGGGAGGTGCAGGAGACCCTCGGCATGGTCACGGAGCGACTCCACCAGATCCTCCAAACCGTAAGGCGCGACCCCTCGCAATCGCGCCTCCAGGTCTTGGACCTGAATCACCTCGTCGGGGTGCTGCTCCACACCTGGCGCGACCTGGCGGCGGAGCGCTGGCACATGGACCTCGAGATGGACCTCGCCGAGGGTTCCTTGCCGATCGCGGGCGACGAGTCGCACCTCCAACAGGCCGTCGAGAATTTGATCTTCAACGCGCGCGACGCGACGTTCGAGATGCGATCGTATCAACGCGACGAGGCGCGCAAGACCACCGCCGACGGCGCGGCCCGGCGTCAGGCGCTCATCGCCGCCGCTGGCTGGCGCGGCCTGGTCCGCGTGCGGACCCGCCTCGACGGGGGCGGGGTCGTTCTGGAAGTGACCGACAACGGCGCGGGCATGACCGAGGAGGTGCGCCAACGATGCACCCAGACGCACTTCTCGACGAAGCGCGACAACGCCCTTTACGAAGGACACTCGACGGGCATGGGACTGGGACTGTCGTTCGTCGTCTCGATCCTCGAGAACCATCAGGGGGTAATGGAGATCGACTCGACGCGACACGAAGGAACGACGTTCCGCGTGCGGTTCCCGCTGGCCGACAGGAAGTGATATCGTGGAAGGGGGACAGAAGTAGGTCCGGCGAGCCGAGCCGGACCAGCCCCGCTCAGCTCGCGGGGCCTACCTCCTGTTTCCCTGATCGCCGTCTTCTCGAACCAGGCCCATTTTCTTTCTGGTGCGACTCCCTCGATTGGGATGTCATGAGTGCTTTCCTGACATTTCTGACTTCGACCCTCGATCTCGAATCCACGATCCCCCGCCCTTACGAAATCACAGCTTCTTCAGTTCAGCACAGATCGTACACTCCCGCGACTGCCCTGTACCAATTCATCGAGCGCAGACAGACACGGTTCCCAGCCGTGGTATCGTTCGACATACTCTCGGCCCTGCGTTCCAAGGCGTCGGCGTTCCGCCTGGTCGTCGAGGAGCCGGTGTACGCGATCCACCCACTCGGCAGGGGTGGTTGCCACCACGGCAGGGCTGGAACGGTCCTGCCCAAGCCCCTGGAGCGCCTCCGGCGATGCAACCATCGGCTTGCCCATCGCCATCCCTTCCAGCACTTTGTTCTGTACTCCGCGAGCGATTCGCAGCGGAGCAACCACGACCGCCGCTGCGGCGACATAGGGTCGGACATCCGGCACCTGGCCGATTACGTCCACCCCATCGATGCTGGCCAACCGCTGAACTTCGATCGCAGGTCGTCGCCCGACCAGTCGGAGACGGGCCTCCGGGCAGCGCCGCCGGACGGCCGACCAGACCTCGCGGCAGAACCACACGGCGGCGTCCACGTTGGGATGATAGTCGAGGGCACCCACGAAGACACACCCGGCCCCATCCCCGTCCCCCGGACGAAAGTAGTCGAGGTCCACGCCGTTGGGAACTACGCGAATCGGCCCGGTCGGACAGGATCGGCGAAACAACTCGGCTTCGGTCTCGCTGACCACCAGCAACGCCCGCGCCCGTAGGGACAATCGTCGCTCCAATCGGTCCACACGCCGAGACTCCAGGCCATAGAGCCAGCGTTTCGGCACCGAGGAGTTTTGCGCGTAGTCCCGCCATTTTTGGCTGTCCACGTCCATCATGTCCACGATCGCCGGGGTGTCTCGCACGCCCGGTAAGTCGAGATACGGCCCCAGGCTCGACGCCGAGGTCAGCACGGCGGCGTATTTCGTCGATCGCGACCAATCTTCGACGACATAAGCAAGTTTCGGGGACCAGAACGCTCCCTCGGAGAGCGACCGGCCGACCGCGAGCGAACGGATGGCTCGGAGGTAGCGTTGTTTGCCGCAATGGTCGATCACTTCGACTCGCCGACACAGCCCCCGCAAGACTTCCAGGCTGGACGGCGCGACAGGTTCATCCGCCAGGCAGGCGAGGTCCACAGGCCCCCGGCTCGCCAGGTATTTCAGCACGTTGAATGTGCGGATCCGGTCCCCCTTGTCGGGGGGGAACGGCACCCGGTGAGCGAGGTACAGCACGGGAGCCAGTATCACCGTCGATCCCTGGAGGATATCGGTCAACGGTTGACCCTCTGGACCAGTTTCGACTTCCGCCGTTCTGTGACGAGGGCCGGGGGCTGCACCTCGACAACGGGTACTTCCGGGGACGCCGTCGGGGAAGGAATACGGACCACCTCTCGAGGGCGTTCGACGAGGATAGAACCGGGCACCCCGAGGAGCCGACAACACAGCGGCATGGGCAGGAAGACCACCTTCATGGCCGTACAAAGGATCAGGCGCAGATCGAGCCAGACGCTCCCTTGATCGATGTACCACAGGTCATACTGGAGTTTCCTTCGCACGCTGTTGAGGTCAGAGTCGGGGGGTAACTGGACCTGTGCAAGGCCCGTTACGCCGGGGCGGATGAGCATGCGGCGCTCGTAGCTCGGGATGACCTGGGTCAAGCGCGGCGTGAACTCCGGGCGCTCGGGTCGTGGGCCGACGAGGCTCATCTGGCCGAGGAGGACGTTGATGAGTTGCGGCAATTCGTCAACGTGGCTCGCCCGCAAGAACCGGCCCACGACGGTGATCCGAGAGTCGCCCGGATGAGACCACTGGGCACCGGAGCCTTTCTCGCACTCGTGTCGCATGGTCCGGAACTTGTAGATCCAGAAGGGCTTTCCACCCCGCCCCACCCGCAATTGACTGTAGATCGCGGGGCCATACGAAGTCAGCCGCACGAGCAAGCCGACCATCAGCATCAGCGGAAACGTGACGACAAAGAGCACCAAGGCGATCGCGAAATCGAGAATCGCTTTGCCCGTTCGCTTGCTCTCGAGCTTCCGCGAGAGAATCTGGCGATGTCCACTCGGGGACGAATCATTCATGACTAGCTCGGAATGGAGGGACATAATGTTCAACCTTACCAGGAATCAAGGGGAATGATCTACGGAGAATCCCTGGAACGTCAACTGGGAGAGAGCGCGTTCTTTATCTGAGGCAAGAGCTTTTCCAGCAGTCGCACTACCGGATCGTCTTTCCCAGGAGTTTGCTTGGGGTCATCGATCGTTCGGATGGCATACAGCTTGAAGAGGACAGGCTCCTGGGCGAAAGAGACGCGGGGATTGGTGGGTGCCTCCCAGCGTTTCCCGTCGGCGCTCCAGCCCCACCAAAGGGCGAGGTGTTGGAGGCGCGGCTCGGGCCGCGTGGCGGCGGAATAGAACAGTTCGGCGGGCGCGAGCGGCTGCTCGATGACTCGCCGGACGGGGGCATCGTCCATCTGGAAGCCCGCCCCTTCGTAACACACATCGGGAGAGTGGGCACCGATCGAACCAGACCGGCCGCAGACGATCAGGACGAGAACTTCCTGGCCGCTCGCCTGGTGGCGATAGCGTCGCGAAAGATGGCCGACGACCTGGCCGATCTCCAACTGTCGGGGGTCGATTTCCGCAGGCTGACTGGTCCAATCATCGACCCGAGCGGGGATCGCCTCGAGCCGAGAGGCCGCGTCGGTGACGACGGAGGCCAACCCCCAACGGTCCGAGCGCAATCCGTTCAGCGCGCCGGCGGACCCGAGAGCGAGGGCGGCCACGATCAGGAGCATGGTTTGCTTCATGGAAAGCACCTCCGTTACTTCCCGGCCGTCTGGTGTGTCGATTTCAGGGCATACGAGTAGTTCTTGTAGGCGGACTGTTCCGCATCTCGAGAGCCGTTGACGACCACGCCGAGGATCCGCGCCCCGATATGATTCATCTTCTCCGTGGCCTTCAACAGCCAGGGGGTGCGCGTCTCGTCCTGCATGATCGCGAACAGGACGCCATCGACGTTCTTGGCGAAAATCAGCGCGTCGGGCACCGCCAGGATCGGCGACGAATCGACGATGATGAAGTCCGTCTCCTGTCGGAGCTGCTCGGCCAGACTGGCAAAGCCGGTCTGGGCGATCGAGCTGAGGGCCTGTTCGTCCACCTGCCCTGCGGCGAGGATCCGAAGGCCCGGAATGCCGGTGTCGTACAACGCTTCGCTCAACGGGCACTCGCCGCGAACCACCTCGCACAGGCCCGGCAGGGGCGGGGCGGCGAACACCCGATGGGCGTCGGGCTTCCGCAGGTCGCCGTCGATCAGCACGGTCCGCCGACCTGCGCGAGCCAGGCTGGCCGCCAGGTGGCACGCCAGGGAGGTCTTGCCCTCGCCTGCCACGGGGCTGGCGATGAGGATGATGGTGAGGTTTTCGGTTTGGGAGGAGTGCAGTAGCAGCGTTCGTGTG
>JANXSH010000651.1 GCA_025356615.1 Planctomycetia bacterium
CGGTGACGAGATGCGGGAAGCGACCCGATTATTTTATGAGAACATCGGCTCCCAAGTAAGGTCAGCGCCGTTTCCGCCGCACCGATACCGAGGCGACCCGAAGGCGATGGCGGCGAACTTCGGCTTCCGCGTGACGTGCCGGGTGGGGGCGAAGTAGGAGTGACGAACCGGATGCTACTGTGCCGCCTTGGGTCTTAAATCGAACTCCAAACTCTTTCGGAAGAAGCAGGCATCGTATTCCAGGAAGAAGTTCATCTGGCCTAAAATGAGTCGAACATCGTTTGCCTGCGTCCAGGCAAAGACCATAGGAACCGAAGCAAAATGCGCAACGGATACGGAAACGAGAACTCCTCGGGCCGACAGTCGCGCCAGATTACCCGATAGAACCAAGGGTGTCTTTTGCTCGTCCCAAACGAAGCCGAGTCGCTCGCCCATCGAGTAGGGCAACACGTTCACTGCCGCCCCCGTGTCCAGCAATCCCAGAGCCTCTATTTGCAATCGGCCCTCCGACAAGACGAGAGGAAGCAAAGGCATCATACTGGTTCCGGGCCGGGCCGGGTTGGCATCAATGAAAGGGAACCGTGTCACCTCACTCATTTTGCCTTCGCTTTCTCCTGTTGGAGTAGTTCTAGGAGGGTAGCGGCGGCGTCGTGGGCTTCATAGGGAGACCAAACAGGGTATTCGATCGCGGTGCCACCTTCTTCTTCAGCGAGCGTGACCATCAACTCCTGCACGAGGAGGAACTTGTCACGACGGGGGAGGGACCGCACGGCATCCCGCAGTTCTGTCAAGGACATCGAAACAGCCTCCTCGAGACAGACGTTCCGGATTTCACTCCACGTCAAGTCTACAAGGAAACATCCCTCGAAGCATCCCTGTTGTCACGCTCCACCTCCGACACCCCATACTCCTCGCGCCAGCGCTGCCAGAGCTTGCGCAACTCGTGCAACCCCTTGTCGAACCGGCCCAGCCGACGGCCCGGCGTGTAGAGCGACTGGGGGATGACGTTCTCGATCAGCCGCTTGTCGATCGAGAGTTCGTACCGGACGCCCAGCGCTGCGAAGGGGCGCAGGAGGTGCCTGAACAGGCGGCGCGTCCCCCGGAACGACCAGAAGTAGAAGGAAACGGCCAGCGACTCGCCCGGCCCGACGGGGATGTAGTAGGCGGTCTCCTTGATCCGGCAGGGGCGGACCTCGCCGGTGTGCGGGTCTTCCCACCAGATGTCGGCGGTCGAGTGCAACGGGGCGAAGGAGGTCGTCCAGTCGAACTTCATTCGGTCGCCCGAGCGCGTGCCCATCGCCAGTCGGGAGGTCGGCCACTGTCGCATCGTCGGCCCCGACGTGCGGATGCGCACCGAGCGATCGTCCGCCTCGGACTCGACCGAAACCTCGTCCATCCGGTCGCCGTCGTAGCCGAACTGCCAGTGGGCGGTGCCGGTGTGTTCGATCTCGTTGAAGTTCTCCATGAGCGCCTCCACCGGGGCCACGAGGGGGACGTAGGCCAGGTAGAGCAGGTCGTAGCCTTCGTGTTGGAGGGTCGGCAACGTTCCGGTGCCGCCTACGTCCTTGACCCAGACGAGCCCCCGGTGTTCGGCGACCTCGAGCGCGGCCGCCCGGACGTGCAACTTCGGCGACCCCGGACTCTCCCCGTTGCCGCAGGTGTCGAAGCACCAGCCGTGGTAGGGGCAGACGAGTCGATCGCCCGCCACTTTGCCCAAGCTCAGGCGCATGCCGCGATGCGGGCAACAGTCCGGGAACACCCCCACGGCCCCCGACGCCGACCGGAAGAGGACCAACTCGCGGTCGAGAACCTTCAGGGCGACCGGCCGTTTGCCGAGCCGACGGCTCGGGTAGATCGGGTGCCATTGATCGAGGATGCCCATGAGGATCGAACTCTACCTTGCCCTTAGAGGGTGTCTGAAAAGTTAATCAATCGCCGGTTTTGGCATGCGAGTTACCTTTGCCTGAGCAAGGCGACGAACCATGAGGCGTGTCATAGCCCAGTAGATCATGGCTTCGCTCGTGACGGTTCGCCCCTCGTAGTCTCTGCTCAGTCGCCGGTTGCGACCGACCCAGCCGAATCTTGGTTCGACCACCCATCGGCGCGGCAGGAGTGCGAAACCTTTGACATCGTCGGTTCGCTTGACGAGTTGGGGATCTCCGCCATTCTTGCTGAGGACAAGGCGGGGAACACAGGAGCCGCGCACGAAGTAAGCGGGGGGTCAGAAACGCTCGTCTCTGCGTACATCGCCGTAAGGGGATAATGACGAACCGCTGGTATATTGTTTATATCCACTCATACCCATTGAATCCTGGGTTGTGGAAGACGAGAACCCCTTCGAGACGAGACCGTATTCCGCTAGGACGTCCTTGGTCCGGAAGTAAGTTAGGTCCGCCTCGAACTCGGCGA
>JANXSH010000655.1 GCA_025356615.1 Planctomycetia bacterium
GCGTGCTTCCGCACGGCGAATCGCCCGACGATGACCTGCCCCAGCTCCCGGACATCGGACCAGTGCAGGGCACCGTCCTCGATCGCCTGCGTGAAGTCGCCCGCCTCCATACGCGCCTGGTCCTTGCTATCGACCACGACATCGGTACACTTGCGCAGGACGGCGACATCGATTTCGGACTTGCCCAGGAAGTTCGACCCGGCGGCGTTGATGTGGCAGCCCTGCGGCACCCAGTGTCCGAGCAACACCGGCTCCCGGCTGGTCGTCGCGGTGCAAATGATGTCCATGTCCTGGGCGGCGGCCTCGGGGCGGGACACCGGGACCACCTCGACCTGGCAACGCTCGCTCATCTCGACGGCGAACGCCTTGCGTCGCTCCTCGTTCGGGCTGAAGACGGAGACGCGGCGGATCTTGCGTACCTTGCACACCGCCTCGACTTGCGTCTTCGCCTGCTTGCCGCTCCCGAAGACGCCCAACTCGGTGGCGTCGGAGCGGGCCATGTACTTCGTCGCGATGCCGCTGGCGGCACCCGTTCGCGCCTGGCCGAGGTAGTCGGCCTGGATGAGGGAGAGCAGTTGGCTCGTCTTCCCGTCGAACAGGGGGACGAGGAAGGTCGCCGCGCCCTTTCGGCCCGTCGCGTAGACCTTCGCCCCCATGACGCCGAGGGACTTCGTCGTCGCCGCCATCACATGGAGCGTCGCGTGATCCGTGACGGCACGCTGGCGGGGGATGAGTTGTGCCTCGTCGAGGCCGAGCTTGCGCAAGCCCGCCTCGACGGCCTCAAGGGCGAGGTCCATCGTTATGAGCCTACGCACCTCGTCTTCGTTCAACAGCAGCACGCGCCCTGGCGTGGGCATCATCGTGGAAGGGGACGACATGACTTGGCCGCTCCTAAATCAAGAAGCTAACCACAGAGTCACAGAGAACACAGAGGAATGCACAGAAGGAAGACTGATTCGAGAGCAAGAACCACCGTGTCTTCTGTCTTTCCCCTCTCCTCATTCTGTGTATTCCTCTGTGTTCTCTGTGACTCTGTGGTTAGCTGTATTTCTGACTGTTCGTTATCGCAGAAACCTCTCGAGCCGATCGAGACCCCCGCGAATCTGCTCCCGACTCGTAGCATACGACAGGCGAACGTAGCCCTCTGCTCCGAAGGCAGCGCCCGGCACGACGTTGACTTGGGCCGAGTCGAGGGCCGCGAGACAGAAACTCGCCGAGTCGGTGATCTCTTTACCACCGAGCATCCGTCCGAAGTGCGACGACACGTCGAAGAAGGCGTAGAACGCCCCGTCGGGGACGAAACTCTTGACGCCGGGGAGCTTCGCCAGCAGACCGCAGACGAGGTCGCGCCGCGCCTGGAACTCGACGCGCATCTCCTCGACGCACGACTGGTCGCCGTCGAGCGCGGCGATCGCGGCCGCCTGGCTCACGCTGCACGGGCAGCTCGTCTCCTGGCTCTGCACGTTGCCCATCGCCTTGATGACCGGCAGGGGGCCGGCGGCCCACCCGATGCGCCACCCGGTCATCGCATACGTCTTGCTGACGCCGCTGATCGTGAGGGTGCGATCGGCAAGCCCTGGCCGGAGCGTCGCGAAGCACGTCCCCTTGGCGTCGCCGTAGATGAGTTGCTCGTAGATTTCGTCGCTGAGGACGGCGAGGCCCGTTTCGAGGACCACGTCCGCGATCGCCTCGAGTTCCGCCCTGGTGTAGACGGCCCCCGTGGGGTTCGACGGCGAGTTGAGCATGAGCATCCGGCTGCGCGGGGTGATCGCGGCCCGTAGGTCGGCGGGCTTCATCTTGAAGCCGTCTTCCAGGCGAGTGGGAATGAGGACGTAGCTCGCCCCCGTCATCGTGACGAGGTCGCTGTAGCTGACCCAGTAGGGCGCGGGGATGATGACCTCGTCGCCCGGCCCGACCGTAGAGGCGAGGGCGTTGTGGATCGAGTGCTTCGCCCCGTTGCTGACGAGGATCTGCTCGGGGCTGTAGGTGATCCCGTGCGACTTCTGATAGAATCGGGCGATGGCGGCGCGGACCTCCGGCGTCCCGTTCGTCGGCGTGTAGTGCGTCTGGCCCTTGTTCATCGCCGCCACGGCGGCCTCGCGGATGTGCGCGGGGGTGAGGAAGTCCGGCTCGCCGAGGCTAAAGTCGAAGACGTGGACCCCTTGCGCTTTCAATTGCCGCGCGCGGCCCGCAGCCGCCAACGTCGCGGAAGGTTGCACCGAGGAGGCGAGCTTCGAGATGCGAATCATCACTGTCGTCCTTGCTGGGGCGAATTCGAGAGTCCGACTACCCTGAGTCGGTATCCATCGTATTGTATCTGGAAGTCGGGTGGAGGGGAGAGAGGCGCTCGGCGAGAGCGTATCGGTTGCAACCGATGGGCTTGATATCTCTGACTTCTCTTCGATCAACGGACACTCTCCACTCCCATGCGTGTAGTCCACGTCTGCCACCGCTACCCTCCCGCCGTCGGCGGGGCCGAGGCGTACTTCGCCCGCCTCAGCCGATTCATCGCCGAACGTGATCGCGTCGAGGTGTGGACGACCAACGCCCTCGATCTGGAGGCGTTCTGGAACCCTCACGCGCGCCGACTACCCGCAGGGGTCGAGACGTGCGACGGCGTCCAGGTCCGGCGCTTCCCGCTGTGGCACTTCCCCCTCGGCCATCGCTACGTCTTCAAACTCCTCTCGCTCGTTCCCGTGTCGCGCTGGAAGTCGCTGACACTCCCCTTCAACCCGATCAGCCCCGCGATGTTTCGCGCGGCGGGTCGGTGGCGCGAGCCGATCGACCTCGTCCACGCGACTGCGTTTCCCTACTCGTTCCCCCTCGCCTGCGCGGAGAGGCTCGCGCGGAGGCTCCGTGTCCCGTTCCTGCTCACACCCTTCGTCCACACCGGCGACCCCGACGACCCCGACGACCGCACGCGGCGCGCCTACACCTCGCCGGTGCTGATCGACATCGCGCGGCGCGCGGACCGCGTGTTCGTCCAGACCGAGGGCGAGCGACTGGAGCTGTTGCGCCACGGACTTTTGCCTGAGCGTCTGATCCTCCAGGGGTTGGGGGTCGATCTCGAGAGTTGTACGGGGGGCGATCGCGAGGGGATGCGGGCGCGGTGGGGTGTGGCGAAGACCTCTCCCCCCCAACCCCCCTCCCCTAAAGGGGGAGGGGGGAGCAAGACCGGCCAGGGGAAGGTGGAAGCTTTTGGGCACGCCTCCGGCTCCCCCTCCCCCTTTAGGGGAGGGGGCTGGGGGGTGGGGTCTAACGAGGCGCGCTCAGAAAACTCCATCCCTTCTGAGGAAATGAATACCCGCACTATCGTCGTCGGTCATCTGGCCAACAACAGCGTCGAAAAGGGCAGCGTCGATCTGCTGCGAGCCGCCCAGCTCGCATGGGAGGCGGGCCAGCGATTCACGGTCGTCCTGGCCGGACCCCAGATGCCGAACTTCCTGTCGTTCTGGAAGTCGTTCCGACCTACCGGGCCGGTCCACGTCCTCGGCCAGCTCGACGACCGGCAGAAACGCGACTTCTTCGCCGCCATCGATGTCTTCGCCCTACCGAGTCGGAGCGACTCGTTCGGCCTGGTGCTCCCCGAAGCCTGGGCCAACGGCGTGCCGTGCGTCGGCTACCGCGCGGGCGGCATCCCTTGGGTCATCCGCGACGGCGTCGATGGCCTCCTCGTCCGGTGTGGCGACATCGCCGCGCTCGCTGCGGCGCTAACCCGGCTCGCGGAAGATGAGGCTCTGCGAACGCGCATGGGCGAAGCGGGCCGCACGCGCCTCCCGACGGAGTTCGACTGGGCGGGTCGATTGGCGCTGGTTCGCGGTGTCTACGAGGAGGTGATCGCGGGGCGTCGAGGAGGAAGACATACGGAGGGATGAGGATCCGTGCGAATGGGGTCGAAGCCGAGCGGTAGTAACCGCTCGGCTTGGGACAGAGCCGTTTCTATGCCAGAATTCGTTGACGCACCCCACCGAGTCAAGCCCGGTCGCTGAATTCTGGAAGCCCTCGCCGAAGCTATGCCTTGCCGCCGGCATCCCCGGCGGTAAACTGCCCCTAACATGACTCTTCCCAGATGACCATTCACGACAGGAGCAACTCTCATGGGCTTCCAGCAGACGCCGACGCATCGTTTCGGCAAGGGGTCGTACCACCAGATCGGCCTGGTTCGCGGGCAGTTCGGCGCTGTGCCGGAGGCGGAATGGGTGAAATTCATCGCCGAGTCCGGGTTCGACGGCTGGGAGGAGGCGAGCTGGGAACTCGACCTGCGCCGCTGTGACACCGACGCCGGGGCGGCCGCCTTCGCCAAAGAGCGCGTCGATCTGGCGAAGAAGCACGGCTTGGAGATATTCACCGTCGCGGGTCACCTCCAGGGACAGTGTCTCGGCGACGAGCCGAGCGTCAAGACGCTGCAATTCCTCCGCCCCGGCGAGGCCAAGTCGGCCTACAAGGCGTGGCGCGACAAGGGCAACCAGCCGCCGCGCACGAACCCCTACTTCGTCCCCGAGGAGGTCGGCAAGCTCGTCCACGCCGAGGCCGAGAAGGATCTGCTCGCCTGCGTGCGCTACGCCGGGCACCTGTCGAAGCTCCAGAATCGCAAGGTTGCCTTGCCGAGCTTCGTCGGCTCGCCGGCGCACTGCTGGAGCCACTGGTTCCTCTTCCCGCCGCTGCCGACGAGTTGCGAGGGGTACGCCATCCCCGATGTCCGCGAAGTCAGCCTCCAACTGCTCACCGAGCGATTCGGGCCGGTCTTCACGCTCTGCAAGCAGTACGGCATCACCTACGACCTGGAGTGCCACCCCAGCGAGCGGGCCATGGGCGACCTCGAGTCGGCCCACGACTACCTCGAGGCGATGGACAAGGCGGGCTTCGCCGATGTCGTCGGGTTCAACCTCGACGGCTCGCATCTGGAGTGGCAGAACGTCTCGGTCATCGAGTTCATCCGCGAGTTCAAGGACCGCATCCACTGCGCCCACGTCAAGGGCGTGTGGGTCGCCCCCGAACACTGTAGGGGCGGACGACTCGGCGGCCACCGCGGCATGGGCCACTGGACGAACGGCTGGACGTTCGTGACGGCGGGCACGGCGCGGGACGCGAACAGCCTCGAGGAGATCTTCATCGAGCTGAACCGCGTCGGCTTCGACGGCGCGGTGAGCATCGAGTGGGAGGACAACGACGCCGAGCAGCACGCCGGGGCCAAGACGGCGCTGGCCAACTGCCGGAAGGCCGACAACCCGCCGAGTGGGATGCGGCACGACGAGATGTTGAAGGGCTAGAGCCGGTTTTCCGTTTTCAGTTTCCAGCGGGGAAGGGTAAGATATATTTCGCGCGGTCAGGGATGACACGAGAGGCGATGGAGCCGCGCACGAAGTAAGCGGGTTGGCGAGGCGAGACGATGAAGGAAGACCGCTGGTATATTGTTTATATCCACTCATACCCATTGAATCCTGGGTTGTGGAAGACGAGAACCCCTTCGAGACGAGACCGTATTCCGCTAGGACGTCCTTGGTCCGGAAGTAAGTTAGGTCCGCCTCGAACTCGGCGA
>JANXSH010000657.1 GCA_025356615.1 Planctomycetia bacterium
TCGCCGAGTTCGAGGCGGACCTAACTTACTTCCGGACCAAGGACGTCCTAGCGGAATACGGTCTCGTCTCGAAGGGGTTCTCGTCTTCCACAACCCAGGATTCAATGGGTATGAGTGGATATAAACAATATACCAGCGGTCCGCGAAGGAGCCACTTAGCCCGATGTGCCAAGTAACGAGCGTCCTCGAACCCCGCTTACTTCGTGCGCGGCTCCTCGTGTCATTCCTACCCGCGAGAAGTATATCTGTCTCCCCCCAATCACAGAGGAGAGAGGGGACTCGGGGATGAGGTCTTCGTCTCACGCCGCGCTGGAAAGGGGCGAGCGGGGAGGCAGTAGCGGCTGATCGAGGATGTATTCCAGATTCGTATCCATCGACGCGAGCAGCGGGGCCAGGAGGCTCGCGAGTACCTCCACGCGGCGGAGCGAAAACCACTGGTGGTACATCGCGTCCCACATCAGGGCGACGACGTAGGCGTTCTCTGCCTGACGTAGGATCCGCACGCCGAACCGGCGCGGGAGGCATGCGATGAGCATTTCCCCGTTGGGCAGCCTCCAGGTCCACTCGAGCGCGGCGAGGTCCGCAGGCCAACGCAAGTGCATGGCGGCGATAGGAGGCATGAAGCCGACATCGCAGTAACAACACAGGACTTCGGGCAGTGGCAACGGCGTCACGTCGTATCTCCGGCACGAGATCCCGAGGCGAATCAGGGTGTTCTTGGACTATCGACCGCCGAACGACTCCCACTCGAAGATGCTCCCGAACAATTCGCGAGAGATTCACCGTTCGCGTCCGCAGGGATGGACGGAGACGATCGTCCGGCCTACGCTGCAAGTGAGGCGGACAACGATTCATTCTCGAAGAAGGGTCTCGCATGGCGCGCACCTACCGAGTCGCAGTCATCGGTCGAACGGGCAAGGGCGGGTACGGCCACGGCCTCGACGTGGTGTGGAACGAGCTGCCCAACGTCGAGATCGTCGCCGTCGCCGACCCCGACGAGAAGGGCCGCGCCGCCGCCGTGAAGCGTCTCGGGGCCAAGGCCGCGTATGCCGACTACCGCATAATGCTGGAGAAAGAGAAGCCGCAGGTCGTGAGCGTGGCGGATCGCTTCCTCGACTTGCATCGGGACATGGTGGTCGCTTGCGCAAAGGCTGGTGCGAGCATCTTCCTCGAGAAGCCGATGGCCCGCACCCTGGCCGAGGCGGACGAGATGGTCAAGGCGTGCGAGACGCACCACGTCAAGCTCGCGATCGCGCATCAGACGCGCTACAGCCCCCGGATCGCACGTGTCAAGGAACTGATCGCCTCCGGCAAACTCGGCGACATCCTCGAAATTCGCGGACGAGGCAAGGAAGACAAACGCGGCGGCGGCGAAGACCTCATGACCCTCGGCACCCACATCCTCGACCTGATGCGCTTCCTCGTCGGCGACGCGCGCTGGGCCTTCGCCAAAGTATTGCAGTCAGGCAAGCCCGTAATCAAGGGCCAATCGCGTCCCGGCGGCGAAGGCATGGGCCTGATCGCGGGCGACCACATCAACGCGATGTACGGCTTCGACAAAGGGGTCATGGGCACCTTCGGAACACATGCCGCCCGCCACGGCATCGGCTCCCGCTTCGGCCTCGCCGTCTACGGTTCGCGCGGTGTGGTCACGATGAACACTGGAAGCTTGCCGCCGGTCTGGTTCTGCGATGACCCCGGATGGAACCTCGGCAAGAGCAAGGCGACCTGGCAGGAGGTTACGAGCGCCGGCCTCGGCAAGCCCGAGACGATGAAGGCGACGGGCCTCGGGCCGGGCAACGTGTGGATCGTGAAAGACCTCCTCGAGGCCATCGAGAAGGACCGCCAGCCGCTCGGCAGCATGTACGATGGCCGGGCGGCCCTCGAGATGATCCACGCGGTGTATGAGTCGCACCGTCAGGGAGGGGTGGTCGAACTGCCGATGAGGAAGCGGGAACATCCGTTGGCGGGGTGGTGAGACGGAGGGGGTGCGATGTGGAAGAAGTGATGTATTCCGAGTTCTACAATGAGGCATTTGCCGCCCTTTCTCGCCCACTCACCGATGCGGACCGTCTGACCGATGAGGTGCTCGCGGCGCATGAACAGCGGTTGGGCGTGCGTCTACCCAATGCCCTCCGCGCGTACTATGCGGCAACTGGGAAGATGGAGCAACTCAATAAGGCGTACAACTGCCTTCTCGCGCCCGAGGAGTGGCGGATCGATCGGCGGGTTCTGGTATTTCTGTCCGAGAACCAAGGCGTCACCAAGTGGGGGGTCGAGGCGACCAAGTCCCGTCGTGTTGATCCGTCCGTCCTCTACACATTCCATGCCGGGCAGGGCGAGCAATCGGAATGGGCCAGGGAGGAAGTGAACTGCTCCGACTTCCTGGTCCTGATGCTCTGCTGGCAGGCGGTCCACGGCGGGATGCCCTATAGCGGATGGGCGCAGGTCGATACGGCGGACGGCGAGGCCGTCGTCGCCCGTTGGAACCCAACGTGGCATTCCCGAGACCTACAGGCAGGCTACCGACCTGGGCAGGCGTTGTGCATCGCCGGTCTGCCGTCCCTGACCGCACCCTGCAGGCGACTCGACATCCTGGCCGCAGGTCGGTCGGAAGCAGAGTTCATGGCGCTGGTGCAAGAGTTGGCAAGCCTCGGGATCGTCTTGGAGATGCAGTAGGGCGGGAGGTGAGACTCACTCAGGACGATCTAGCGGACGCCCCGAGCGCTTTCTCGTAGCTGCTTCCGATGGCTTCGTACAAGTCTTCGAGAGAGTATCCCGCTTGGGGATGGCCCGTCGAATGAAAGATTTCGGCCTTATGGTGACAATCGGCGCATAACGAGATGCCGTTCTCCTCGACGTATCCACCATTGGGCATTAGAGTGCGATCGGCAATGTGATGCGCGTCCAACTCCTCTTCCGCTCTCGCAGGCGTGGACTGGAACGTACACATCACGCAGGCATAGCCGTCACGCTCGAAACAAGTCTGACGAAACGCGGCCCGCACTTGCTTCTTCTTCCGGCTCACGAGAACCTTGAGGTCGGGGGTCGAGTGCGTCATAAGCATCCATCTCTGGATCGTCCCATCCATCCCGAGCGAAGACCTCCAGGGCGGCTCGATACGCACTGACGGCCCAGTCATCGTCTTCGACGATTTGTCGGATCTTGTCATAGACTTCTCGCCGCAGGAGTACATATTCCGTATTCGTCACGGGGTCCATCGCGCGGATGGGCACTGGATCGGCTTGCAAAGTCTCGTGTTGTTCATTCGTCGATTCGATCACGACAACCTCCCTTTCCCACAGTATTACCCCGGCCCGGAACCAGATCACGAAGTGAAGTCTTAGCCCGACGCGCAACCGAGGGATTGGGGTAGCCAGGCAAGAACCC
>JANXSH010000659.1 GCA_025356615.1 Planctomycetia bacterium
TTCTACAACGAGGAGCGTCGGCACCAGTCGCTGGACTACCGGACGCCCGCAGAGGTGTATCGGGCGGTGGGATGAGGCGGGCCGGTGGCAGTCCCTCTTTGCCGCACGACCCCTCAGCCAGGGGGGGAGGGGTCGTGCGGCCAAGAGGGACTGCCAGACGGCGGAACGACGGTCCGCCGTGTCAGATGGGATGTCTTGGCGTTTTTTGGTCTAGACAACGGGGTCCACTATAGTGGGCGGGAACGGGCACAGCTTCGGCTGCTCACCGCTGTCGTGCAACAGCGGGGCGGATATCGTTCGCTGCCCCGAATTGAATCGTTACTGCCTGGTTGCCGACGAGCGAGCGGCGATGGCGCTGGCTCGCAACTTCTCGATCACCAAGCCCGAGCCGGGGCCGTACTGCGTAGTCGAGGTCTGGCGAGTCACGGGAACTGCCGACCCAGGCGCTGCACCTGATTCGGCCTGCCTGTCCGCTTTCCGGGGTTCGTAGCACACCGAGCGGGCCGGGAAGGTGAACTGGGTCGTTCGTCGCCTCGAGAGACACTCGTTACCACCAGTGGAGACAAATCGAGATGCTCGAAAACAAGATCGCTTCGTTGCTCCCATTCATTCCGAGCGGCCCCAATTTCGAGTCGAGTCGAAAGTTGTTCGCTGAACTCTCGTTCGAAGAATTGTGGGCACGCGACGGCTACGCCCGATTCCAATCGGGACACTGCGGATTCATACTCCAATCGTTCGACAACCATGAGTTCGCCAGCAATTTGATGGTCAAGATCATTATTGCGGACCTCGACCGCTGGTGGAAAACCATGTCAGAAAAGCAACTCGGCGTAAGATACCCAGGCTTCAGGATGAATCCGCCGAAGGACTTCCCTTGGGGCCGAGAGGTGAATTTCATCGACCTCGAGGGAGTCTGTTGGCATGTCGCCGAATCGTGAACGGGCAGATGCGACGAACCGGCCATTGCAACCAAGTCCGCGACGGGTGCGTTTACAATGGAAGGGCTCATCGCCTGGGCTGGACGAATGGAGTCGATCATCGACGGAGGCTTTCGGATGCAATACGTCGTCCGCCTCGAGCAACTCGGCAGTCTCCCCCTCGCGGTCCTGCGCCGGCGCGCCGCGCGTCACGAACTCTCCAAAGTCGTCCCGGACGCCTGTGGCACCGTGTGGAGTGTCCTCCGCGCGCAACAAGTTATGGGGGTCGGCAGGCATGTCGCGGTCTACCTGGACGGTCAGATCAATCTCGAAGTGGGCGTCGAGTTGTCCCCCCCGTTCGCCGGGGCCGGCGAAGTCATCGCCTCGGCCACCCCGCCCGGCCCCGTCGCCACGACGACCCATTACGGGCCTTACGGACTACTCCACGAGGCACACGAGGCGATCCGCCTGTGGTGCGCGAACAACGGGCACACATTCGCCGGCCCGAATTGGGAGGTTTACGGCCACTGGGTAGACGAATGGAACGGCGACCCGTCGAAAATCACCACAGACATCTACTATCTGCTCGTCACGGACGGGCGTTCGGCACCCTGACGGCCAGGCTCACCTGCCCGGCGGGCGCGGGGACCAACGAACCTGGTATTCTTACATGCCCGCTGAACAAGGTGTGGCGTTCGGTTAGGCGTCACAACCCGGCCTGGGAACGATCTGTTGAGATCGCGAGCCATACTCCCTCACCCCGTCGAAAGGAAAGGCGACCCCATCATGTCGAACGGCACCGTCAAACTTCACCGGATCCTCCGCGCACCGCCGGAGCGGGTCTATCGCGCGTTCCTCGATCCCGACGCAATGGCCAAGTGGCTCGCGCCCAACGGCTTCACCGGCAAGGTCCACCACCTCGACGCCAAGGTCGGCGGTACTTACAAGATGTCGTTCACGAACTTCTCGTCCGGCCAAACCCACACGTTCGGGGGTGAATACGTCGAACTGGTGCCCTCCGAGCGCCTGCGCTACACGGACAAGTTCGACGACCCTAACTTGCCCGGAGAGATGGCAACCACGATTACCCTGGCGAAAGTCTTCTGCGGGACGGAGCTAATCATCGTCCAAGAGGGCATCCCCGCGGCCATCCCGCCCGTAGCGTGCTACATGGGCTGGCAAGAGTCCCTCACGCTCCTCGCCATGCTCGTCGAGGCCGAGATTCCGGGTTGATGTCGGGATGCCTAACCCGTCCTTCGAAACAAACGTGGAAGGAGATGCCCGCCTCTATTAGGGGCATCCACGTTTGTTTCATCGTCCTCTGCGTTCTCAATACCACCTCCCACACGCCATGCTTACTCGTCTCCCTACAATAAAGTCGTCCCCACCCCCGACCCCCGGAGACGACCATGTCCACCGAACCCGCCGCGTTCTGCCCCATCGAGGAGGCGCTCGAGGAGTTGCGCCACGGGCGCATGATCGTCGTCGTCGATGACGAACACCGCGAGAACGAGGGCGACCTCGTCATTCCGGCGGAGAAGGTCACGCCGGAGGCCATCAACTTCATGCTGACGCACGGGCGGGGCATCCTGTGCCTGTCGCTCTCCGGCACCCACTGCGACCGGCTCAACTTATTCCCCCAGGCGGCCACGAATGCGAGCCGGATGGGCACCGCGTTCACGGTCAAGTTCGACGCCCGCACCGGGATCGAGACCGGCACCAGCGCCTTCGACCGCGCCCGCACGATCCGCGTCGCCATCGACCCGAAGACGACGCCGGGCGACCTCGTCCGGCCCGGCCACATGGACGGGTTGCGCGCCCACCACGGCGGCGTCCTCGTGCGGGCCGGACACACCGAGGCGAGTACGGACCTCGCCCGCCTCGCCGGCTTCCAGGAGGCGGCGGTCATCTGCGAGATCCTCGCGCCGGATGGCCGCATGGCGCGCGTGCCCGAACTGCGCGGCTTCTGCAAACAGCACGGCCTGAAGATGTGTACGATCGAGGATCTCATCAAGTACCGCCGTCAGCGCGAGCGGCTCATCCACCGCGAGGTGGCGCTCGAGCTGCCGACGCGGAACGGCAAGTTCGACCTGATCGTCTACTCCTCCGTCGTCGATCCCGAGCCGCACCTCGCCCTGACGATGGGGGGCGTGGGCGTCGAGACCTCCGGCGTCGTGCCGGTGCAGGACGAGGCCATCCTCGTGCGCATCCACAGCGAATGCCTGACGGGCGACCTGCTCGAGAGCATGTTGTGCGACTGCGGCTCGCAGCTCCACCAGGCGATGCACCAGATCGCGACGGTCGGCAAGGGGGTCGTCCTGTACATGCGCCAGGAGGGCCGGGGCATCGGCCTGCTGAACAAGCTCCGGGCGTACAAGCTCCAGAAGGACGAGGGGCTGGACACCGTCGAGGCGAACCAGGCCCTCGGCTTCGGGCCGGACCTGCGGCACTACGGCATCGGGGCGCAGATCCTCCACGACCTCGGCGTCCGGCAGTTGCGGCTGCTGACGAACAACCCCCGCAAGGTCGTCGGCCTCGACGGCTACGGCCTGCGGATCGTCGATCGCGTGCCGCTCCAGATCGAGGCGAACGACGACAACCGGCGGTATCTCCAGACGAAGCGCGACAAGCTGGGGCACCTGCTGGACGCCGAGGACGTGTAATGATCGGCTTCCGACGATAGTTCCGGCAAGGAATGACGCGGTTTCACGGCACCACGACGAACAGCGGCCGAGTTCGCGCCGGGGTGAGGGGAAGAAGGCCGTCGCCGTCAGCCGATGGCGCTGCGTTGTCGCGCCTCGGTGTAAGCGGCTTCGAGATCGACGCGGATCGGACCTTCGATCTCGCACAGCCACAGCGGCAACGCCGGGAGCACCTCGCCCACGGTCAGGGGGGTCGGCCAAACACCCACCTTGTCCTCGTCACCGCGCCGGAAGGGCCGGTAGGCGACCGCGTAGGTCGATGGCGTGCCGGGGAACCGAGGGGCGTTGCCGACGATCAACCCCACCATTTCGTCGTGCAGGTTGGCACGGCGACCCGTCACGACATCCACGACGATCAGGCCGATGCCGGCGTTGATGTAGTTCAGGCACTTCACGGCGAAGGCGCGACGGGCGGCGGGGCGCGCCTTGTTGCTCGGGCTGACGAGTTCGATGGCCCCCACGAGAGTCGGTCCCGCCTCGGTGTTCATGACGAGTACCGTGAACTCGGCGGCGAACACGGCGTCCATCTCCAGCGAGGGGGCCGGGGGCGACCAGACCGGCGCGGCCAGGGTCGCCACGCCGCCTGACGAAGTGGGGGCCGGACCGGACGCGGACCCGTTGCCGGAAAGGCGATCGGCGGCGACATCTACTTCGATGCGGCCGTGCGACACTTGTGGCTCGGCGAAGTGGCGGGGCGGGAGCAGTCCCGCGTTGAGCTGCGCGGCGAGCGAACTGGCCCAGTGGCTATGAAAGCCCTCCCACTTGCGAGTCTCGCTCAGCGGCGGGTGGAAATGATCGAGCAGAGGCATCGCGACTTCTCCTGGAACCGAGGGAGCCGCGAGTATTCTACCCGACTTTGCCGTTTGCCGCCAGCACGGCACTTCGACACCGAGCCGCGCGCTATGCCCCGCGAGGTGACATTCCTTCGGCCATGAGTCGGAGAGGAGCGTGCGGCGGGTGCGCTCCCCTCCGAGTCTCGACTACACATCGACGACCCGAACCACACGCCCGCTCACGCCAGCTTGCTGGAGATGTTCACGAACGTGTGAACGTGCGGCAGCACGCGGTAGTTCCACACGAAGCCCGGCCCCTCGAGCCGCCAGAAGTGCCAGGGTTCCGTGTCGCGCATCGAGTTGTCGGGGTAGAAGGCGAGCTGGATCTTGTCCATGCCGCCCGTCTCCTTGATGATCTTCATCACCTCATCGACATCCTCCTTGCGGTACGGCAGCAGCAAGTCGCGCATGACCTTCTCGATGAGCGTCTTCTGGTCCTTCGCCAGGTCCGCGAAGGCGATG
This sequence comes from Planctomycetia bacterium, assembly GCA_025356615.1. GTDB lineage: Bacteria > Planctomycetota > Planctomycetia > Gemmatales > Gemmataceae > JANXSH01. The sequence continues at coordinate 4,915 of JANXSH010000659.1, forward strand.
CCGGGCCGCGCCTCGCCCTTCTTGCGGAGCTTGACGGACTTGTAGTCCTCGCCGGGATTGCCCCGCTTGACGGTGGCCTCGTCCCGCTGCTTCTCGTCGAGCGCCTTATAGGCCGACTGCACGCTCCTGGTCTGGTAGTTGAAGATGTTGTCCTTCTTGTAGCCGTTGGGCGAGTGGCCGTAATAGATGGGTCCACCAAAAGCCGCCCCAGGCTCGGAGTCGCCGTCGCAGCGGATCGTCAGGTGGTGGGCGGCGAAGACGAAGGCGAACTTGTTGCCGGGGGTCGGGTCGCCGAAGATCATCGCGCCGGTGTTCTCGAACGCGCCGGAGGCGTCCCAGTCGCCGTCCCGGCTGATCTGGCGATAGCCCTCCTCGCCGGACGACATCGACTTGACGATCTTCTCGACGAGATCCCGCTGGGCCGGGGTGTAGACATCCTTGAGGCGGACCTTGTTGATCGGCGCGTTAAACATGCCCATGCGCGTCGGCAGCTTATCTTTGGCCGCGCCGTGGTCGAACGGCAGGACGACCTTCTTCTTCTGCTCGTCCTTCAGCGTGGCGAACAGCTCGCGGACGAGGTCCTCGGCGGGCTTCGCCTTCTTCGGTGCCACGACGGGGGGGGCGTCAGCGGCGGCGACCCCGGCACCCGTCAGAGCGACGGCTGCGGCGGCCACCCCGGCGGCGCGGAGGAAGTCGCGGCGACCGATCGTCGGCGCGGGGAAGTCGAACGCCTCATCGCATTCGGGACAGTGGGGGGATTCGAACTCGGCCATGGGGAACTCCTTGGTTGCTCGATCGAGCCGGGCGGCGAGGACGCGGAGCCGCCGCGTCATTCTCGTCATGATCGCAGGCGGGCGGCACAACAGCAAGGAGGAATCGCGCCGAATCGAGAGGTTGAGGCCGTGCCCCAGGGAAATGGTTTCTCGGCTCTCCGCCACTCTTGCTGAGGACGAGGCGGATGTCGAAGGAGCCGCGCACGAAGTAAGCGGTCGGGGAAGGAGCCGCGCACGAAGTAAGCGGTTCGCCTGTCGCCCCTTACGGCGATGTACGCAGGGGCGAGCGTCCTCGAACCCCGCTGGTATATTGTTTATATCCACTCATACCCATTGAATCCTGGGTTGTGGAAGACGAGAACCCCTTCGAGACGAGACCGTATTCCGCTAGGACGTCCTTGGTCCGGAAGTAAGTTAGGTCCGCCTCGAACTCGGCGA
>JANXSH010000661.1 GCA_025356615.1 Planctomycetia bacterium
TCGCCGAGTTCGAGGCGGACCTAACTTACTTCCGGACCAAGGACGTCCTAGCGGAATACGGTCTCGTCTCGAAGGGGTTCTCGTCTTCCACAACCCAGGATTCAATGGGTATGAGTGGATATAAACAATATACCAGCGGGGATTCGAGGACGCTCGTCACTGCGCGCATCGCCGTAAAGTGCTACTGAAAAACCGCTTACTTCGTGCGCGGCTCCTTCGTTCCCCCCTCGTCCTCAGCAAGAGTGGCGGAGAATCAGAATACTTCATGCTCGCCTCACGGCGGATCCCACCCGCCGGCGGACCACGGATTGCACCGACAGATGCGCCAGGCTCCCTTGCAGGCTCCACACACGGGGCCGTGCTTTTCTACCGCTTCGATGAAGTATTCGCTGCAACTGGGTCGGAACCGGCACAGGGGCGGCAGTAGGGGGCGAAGGAATATTTGATAGAAACGCACGCCCGCGATCAGGAACGCCGACACGAGGCTCCGGCCCAAATTCCACACTCCGCGTATCATTCGGCGGCCTCCGGGACGGCCTTCCGGGCCTCGGCGGCGAGCTTCTGGGCGATCCCGCGCGCGAGCCTCGGGATCGATCGCTCGAGATCGGCGAGGGTCGGCAGGTCGGGGCGGCGCGGAATCAGTACGAGGTCGATGCCGGTCGGCATCGTGTGGCGATTCAGGCGGAACGCCTCGCGGTACAGTCGCCGCAAGAGGTTTCGGTGCGTCGCCTGGCCGACCTTGCGCGAGACGGAGAACCCGATGCGCAGGTACGGCAGGCCGTTCTCGCAGCCGTAGACGATCAGCCAGTGGTCACTGACCGATCGACGCCGGTCGTAGACCCGGCGGAAGTCCTTGGATCGGCGCAGGTGTTCGTGCTTCTCGAAACGGAAGTGTTCCGGCGGCGGAATCGGGCTGGTCATCGGACGACTCCTCGGCGCGGAACAAGATGCGGTGTCACGGCTCACGCCCACTCCAGGCCAGCGCGCGGGCTTTGAGGGTGTAGACTCGCCAGCTCACCGACGAGTTCACGGCCCCGGTCGTCCTCGACCTTGGGGACGACGACTTTGACCTCGATGTACTGGTCGCCCCCCGCGATGCCCTTGCCGCGCAACCGCAGGCGCGACCCGCTCGAGGCACCGGGGGGGATCTTGACGGTGAGCCTCTGACCGTCGATGGTGGGCACCTCGACCCGCGTCCCGAGGGCGGCTTCGGGTAAGGAGAGCGGCACGTCGAGGAGGATGCTGTTGCCCTCACGGCGGAAGTAGGCGTGCGGCTCGATGTGCAGGCGAAGGTAGAGGTCACCGCCGCCCGGCCCCTGGCCGCTGAGTCGGAGGCGCTTCCCTTCCTCGACCCCGGCGGGCACCTTCATATCGACGGACTGGTCGCCGATGGTGAGCGAGATGCTCCCCCCGAGGGCGGCGGTGAGGAAGGGGATGTTGGCCTCGGCCTCCTGGTCCTGGGCGGGCCTCCGCGCGCGCTTGGAGCGCCGGGACGTGCCCTCCGCGCCACCCATGCCGCCTCCGAAGCGGCGAAGGATGTCGCCGAGATCCCCCGCGTCGAACCCGCTGGGGTCGAACCCTGTCGAGTTGAAGTCGAATCCGCCCGGTCCGGGTCCGGCCCCGGTCCCGGCGAAGCCGAATTGGTCGTACTTCGCGCGTTTCTCTTTGTCGCCCAGGTTGGCGTAGGCCTCCTGGACCTCCTTGAAGCTGGTCTCCGCCTTCTTGTCGCCGGGGTTGCGATCCGGGTGATACTGGCGCGCGAGCTTGCGATACGCCTTCTTGATTTCGTCCTCGCTCGCCGAGCGAGTGATCCCTAACACCTCATAATAATCGCGTGGCATGCTCGTGTCGAACCCCGAACGAAGGCTGATGCGTGACGGTATCGCTGTATTCTACCCCGCAGGACGACTACGGCCAAGTCGGGGATGAATGCGCACCTTCATCGACCTCGGCACGACTAGCAGCGCGCTGGCCTACTTCGACCTTGCCTGGCGATCCGTGTGAAGGCGGTGGGCGGGTCTTCTCCTCGATTAGGATCTGGAGAGGAATAACATCCCGATTCCGTGGTGGGCGTGTGGCCGGGGTCGAAGACCCCGGTGGCATGACACTCGCTTGACTCCTTGGGGTGACGCGAGTCGCGCTGCTTCCGGGGGCTTCGACCCCAGCCACACGCCCACCACTTCGGGATCTCATTCCCACCCACATCTTTAGTTGAATGGACCCGATATTGGCCTTCTCGCGCGTTGAGAGTAAGATATCAGGTATAGGAGACCCGAACGATGCGACCGATTCGACTTTTGTCTCTCGCCGCCCTCTGCCTGGCACTACTCTCGACTGCCGGAAGCACCCAGGCTCCCGCCAAACTGACCCTCGAGTCCTTCGACTACGCGGGACTGAGCAAGGAGATCCGCGACCTTCGCGGCAAGGTCGTCGTCGTGTACTTCTGGAGCTTCGGCTGAAGCCCCTGCAAGACCAAAGGGGTCCCGCATCTGGTTCAGATGCACGAAAAGTACGGCAAAGACGGCCTCGTCGTCTACAGCGTGTTGCTCGACGACCCGAAGGACGCCGGGCTGCGCGCGACGGGTGACAAGTACCTCACCAAGGTGAAGGTGCCCTTCCCCATCGTCTACCTCGACATGCCGCCCGCCGAGTGGTCGAAGAAGCTGCGACTCGACGCCTATCCGGGAGCCTTCGTCTTCAACCGGGCCAACAAGTACGTCAAGAAGATGCCCGAGACGAACGACAAGGGCGACCAAGACGAGGTCGATTACGACGTGATCGAGAAGACGGTCCAATCGCTGCTGAAGGAATGACGAGATGACCCCGCAGACCGAACCGACGCAACAAACCGCGACGGCCCTGGGAAGGATCCCGAGTGGCCTGTTCATCCTCACCGCTCGTCATGGGGAGCGCGAGACGGGCATGCTCGCCTCCTGGGTGCAGCAGTGTTCCTTCGACCCGCCCCAGATCAGCGTCATCATCCGCCGAGACCGCGAGATCATGGCCTGGCTGACGCCGGGTGCCGCG
>JANXSH010000740.1 GCA_025356615.1 Planctomycetia bacterium
TGATGTTGTCGTAGAGGTCCTGGGTGTGGAACTTCGATTGCTTCGAGGCGGCCGCCCGCGCGTCGTCGTCGGGCATGGGGGCAAGCCCCTGCATCGAGCGCCAGTTGAACTTGACGTAGGTGACCTTGCCCTTGGCATCGACCCACTTGAAGGCGTGGACGCCGAAGCCGTCCATCTGCCGCAGGTTCGACGGCGTCCCCTGGTCGGACCAGAGGAAGGTTATCATGTGCGTGCTCTCGGGGTGGTGCAAGAGGAAGTCGAAGATGCGGGCGGGATCCTGGATGTTGGTGATCGGGCTGGGCTTGAAGGAGTGGACGAGGTCCGAGAACTTCATGGCGTCGCGGATGAAGAACACAGGGAGGTTATTGCCGACGAGATCCCAGTTGCCCTCTTCGGTGTAGAACTTGGTCGAGAAGCCGCGCGGGTCGCGGGTCGATTCGGGGCCGTCGCGCGCGGGGATGACCATGGAGAAGCGGAGGAAGACCGGCGTCTTCTTGCCCTTCTCCGAGAAGAGCTTGGCGCGGGTGTGGGCCGACTGGTCGGCGTAGCACACGAACTCGCCGTGGGCACCGACGCCGCTGGCGTGGACGACGCGCTCGGGGATGCGCTCGCGGTCGAAGCGGGCGAGCTTCTGGATGAGGTGGAAGTTGTCGAGCAGCACCGATCCGTCCTCGCCCGCCGTGCGCGAGTTCTGGTTGTTGCCGACGGGCCGGCCGTGGTCCTGGGTGAGGGTTCGGCTGGCCGGCTTCTCCGCCCGCGCGACGAGCGCCCAGACGGTAGGCCCGCCGACCGCCACGAGGGCGACCGCGAGGGTCACCAGGGCGGCATTTCGCTTATTCATTGCGTCATTCTCCGTGAGAATCATGAGACGCGAGCGTTCCGACGCTCGCATCAATAAATTTATAGGAGAGAGACTATCGATAGGTCAAATACCAATTTCGGATAGTTCCGATAGTTTTTACCTATGACTAGAGACACGACAATTGTCGGTGGACAGGCAAAGCATAACGGGCAAGGCGAACGTCGTCGCCTTGCCCGTTTCGCGTCCTCATCGTCTGTTACAAGCAGCGCAAGAACGCCGTCAGGTCTTTCTTCTCCGCTTCGGTCAACTTCAACTCCAGTACGAGGTTGAAGAACTCTACGGTATCCTCCAGGGTCAAGAGCCGACCGTCGTGCAGGTACGGCGGGCTGTCCTTGATGCCGCGCAGGGGGAAGGTCTTGATCGGCCCATCAGCCGAAGCCATGCGGCCGTTGATCAGGCGTGGCTCGAAGAACCGCTCGGTCTTCAGGTTGTGCATCAGGTTGTCGGTATAGAAGGGGGCGGGATGGCAGGTGCTGCACTGGGCCTTGCCCACGAACAGTGCCTGGCCCCGCAACTCGGACTCCGTGGCCTTCTTCGGATCGAGCTTCCCGAGGACGTTCAGCTTCGGAGCGGGCGGGAAGTCGAGCAACGCCTGGAACTCGCCCATGAAATGCACCTGGCTGCCTCGCTCGAGGATGGTCACGCCCTTCTTAGTCGCCGCCGTCGGGTCGCCGTCGAAATACGCCGCCCGCTGCTCGAACTCCGTGAAGTCCTCCACGGTCTTCAGCGCGCGCTGCGAGCCGAACAGTCGCTGGATGTTGACGCCGCGCAGCGATGGCGTGTCGATGCGGTGCCGGAATTCCTGCGGACGAGCATCGCCCGCCAGGTGCGTGGCGGCGTTGGTGTGCCCGTTGACGTGGCAGTCGAAGCAGGTGACGCCGCGGTGCGGCCTCTCGCTGCGGCGATCGTCGATCGCGTTAAACTGCTGTTGCGCCATCGGCGTCAAGAGCAGGCGCAGTCCTTCCAGTTGTTTGGGGTTCAGGATGTCCTTGAACAACTCGAAGTAGTTGTCGATGGTGATGACTTTGCCCTTCGACACGTCGCCCAGGTCGTTCCGGGTGGTCAAGTACATCGGGGGCGGGAATTCGGGCAGCAAGTGGTCGGGCAGGTCGAAATCGAGGTCGAAGCGGGTCAGGTCGCGGCCTTCCTGCTTCTTGATCTCGTCGATGTGGAACTTCGGGAACAGCATCCCGCCCTCCGGGTGGTTCGGGTGCGGTAGCGGCAGGAACCCGGCGGGGAACAGCCCCTTCTCCTTGATTTCGTCCGGGCTGAGCGCGGCGAGTTCGTCCCACGTCATGCCCTTGGGCAGTTTGACCCGCGCCCCTTGCTGGACGGCCTTGCCGCCCGACATGGTCACGCCCTTGGCGGCCTTGTTGGCCAGGTCGTACCGCTTGGCCAGGAGGGCGGTGTGCTTCTTCGCGATGTCCGGCTTGGCGGCCTTCATCTTCGCCATCGTGGTAGCGAAGTCGTCCGGCTGGTTGGGTTTCGCGTCGCCGTCTTTCGGCTTGGCCGAGTCCTGAGCCTGGGAGGTGGCCCAGGCC
>JANXSH010000765.1 GCA_025356615.1 Planctomycetia bacterium
CCCCTAAAAGGGAGGGGGAGCCAAAGGCATGTCTGAAGCCGTGAAGTCTCCCACGGTACGGTCTTGCTCCCCCTCCCTTTTAGGGGAGGGGGCTGGGGGGGTGGGGTCTTCGCTTCGCCTTCCCGTGATCCTTGAAACTACTGTTACGCGCTCGGCTCGCCTCCAAATCGATTTCTTCCCCCTCTCTCGCGGGACGGAGGGCCGGTGCGGTTCTCCTGAATCGCTCGAGGAGAACTCCGGCCCTTTTCACGGCACCCTCATCAAATATTCACAGAAAGGAGGTATACCCGAATAGCGGGCATTGCATCCCTGTAGCCTTCCACCTGGGCCTCACTCATGCTGGACGCGGTCATCCTGTCGGATCTCCACCTGGGGAGCGGGAACAGTCAGGCTAAGAGGGTCTGTGAATTCCTGGAGCGTATCGTCGGGGGCGACCTCCTCCCTGCACGACTCATCCTCAACGGCGACGTGTTCGATTCGATCGACTTCCGCCGTCTGGGCAAGAATCACTGGAAAGTCCTCTCCCTCCTGCGAAAACTGTCCGACCAAATCGAGATCGTCTGGCTCGCGGGCAATCACGACGGCTCGGCGGAGATCATCTCCCACCTCTTGGGCGTCGTCGTCGAGGAGGAGTACATCCTCGATTCGGGCGGGCAACAGATCCTGATCTTCCACGGCCACGTCTTCGACGAGTTCATCCAATCCTACCCGTGGATGACGTGGATCGCCGACCAGCTCTATCGCGTCCTGCAACTGGTCGATCGGACCCATCGCTTCGCCAAGATGGCGAAACACGGGAGCAAGACCTTCCTCCGCAGCGCCTCCAAGATCGCGGCGGGGGCCGTGGAACTCGCCCGACGCCGGGGATGCTCGGCGGTGTGCTGCGGCCACACTCACGCCGCCGTGGCCATGACCGATCAGCCGATCCCCTACTTCAATAGTGGGTGCTGGACGGAGTTACCCTGTAGCTACCTGACCGTCGAGGAGGGACGAGTCCGGCTGCATGAATTTGCCCCCGTCGAGGTTCCGATCGGCGAGGCCGTGGGCGTCTGAAAAGCAGCTAAAAGCTATCCGGGAAGGGTGTAAGGAATCTCCCAGCGAACTCTACGAGGTACTCGCCAGCGGCGAAACGATTCTCGACAAGTAGCGCGAGAATCATCAGTTCACTTCGACTCCTCGAACAGTAGCCGCTGCCCCGCCTTGACCAAGGCCAGCGTAATCAGTCCCCCGAGGCGACGCTCGCGCAGGCCGAGTTTGCCCGCCTCCTTGAAGCGGTCGGCGGCGAACTCGAATCGGCGCTCGTCGAGGGCGACGAGGCCGGACAGGAAGACGCTCTGCCTCAAAGGCTCGTCGAGTCCCCATCGGGCGCGCCACTTGGGTTCGAGTCCGGCCCAACAGGCGACGGCCTCGTCGATGTCGCCCTGCTCGCTGTGGAGCTTGCCCAGGATCGCCTTGGCGTAGACCGCCGAGGGAGAGGCGATCTCGTCGGCGACCTTGCGGAAGAGCTTCGCGGCGGCCTCGGCGTCGCCCAGGTGGAGCGCCGCCCAGGCCATGACGAATCGGCTCTCGGTCGCCAGGTGCGGGTCGCGGACGGCACGCTCGCCCAGCTCGACGACGCGGCGATAGTTCCCACTCGCGAGGCTGCACACGGCCCCGAGGTAGTGGAATCGCGCGTCGGTCACGTCGGGTCGATCCATCTGTGGGGCGAGGTCCGCGAGGCCGGGGGTATCGCCCTGGACGGACTTGACGGCGGCGAGGCACCAGAGCGCCTCGGCGTGGTCGGGCTGCTCGCGCAGGCACTCCTTCAGGAGGCGCTGCCCCGCGGCGAGGGCGGAATCGGCGGTCGGTGATCGTTCGAGACCGGGGCGCACGCCTTCGCGGAGGGCGAGGCGGGCACCGAGGAACGCGATCGACGCGCGGAGCGGGCCGCGCGTAAGGCCCAGGGCGCGGTCGATCGCCTCCGCGCGGTTCGCCGCGTTGCCGCGCTCCTGTTCGATGACGGCCCGGCGGACGAGTGGCCAGTGGTCCTCCGGGGCGAGCCGCCGCCAGCCGTCGAGCAACTCGACACTGCGATCGACGTTGCCCATGCGGTAGTGCAGGCAGGCGAGCCGGTCGTGTGCCGCCAAGCTGCGCGGCGCGAGGCGGATCAGCACCTCGGCCGTCTCGCGGGCAGGCTCCTTCTTGCCCGCTTGCTCCTGTTCCCTCGAACGTTCGAGGAGGAACGCCTCGCCCCGCTCGGCGTAGCCGGTGCCCAGCGCCTCGGGGAAACTCCCCGGAGCCTGCGTCGAGGTGCGAGAGAGGTAAACGTATTCGACCTCGCCGAAGTCCCACCCCTGTTGCTCGAAGAACGCCCGCGCCTGGCCCGCGTGTCGGAACGTGATCGCGAACAGGTCGAGGTCGCGCGGCGACTGGAAGCCCTGGGCGGCGGCCCGGCTGTAGAGGAACGCATGGGCCGGCTCGACCGCCTGGGGATGACTCGAGGCGAGGTGGGCGTAGCCGACGGCGGCGCGCGGGTCGGCGGCCAGTACGGACGCCTGGGTGTCGCACAGGAGGACTTGATCCTTCTCGGGGATGTCGCATCCCGCCTTGCGTGCCTCGGCGTGGACCGCGCTGATGATGCCGGCCCACTCGATATCGTTCAGGACGGGGTAGCGCGCCAAGAGTGCCAGTGCCCAAGTGACGTTGCGCGGCTTGTCGGCGGGGTTGGTCGGCTTGCCCATCGCGCCGCACAGGGCGAGGTAGCCCGCCGTGAAGGGATCCTTGGAATCTTCCTGCTCCAGTGCCAGGCGGAGGTGTTTGTAGGCGATGTCGTGCTGGCCGAGCCGCGCCAGAGAGAGGCCGTAGCCTCTCGTCAGGGCGGGGGTCGGCGGGGAGTCCTGCAAGAGCTTGGCGTAGAGGTCGGCGGCCTCCTGGAACTTCTCCTGGCGGTAGCACGCCTGGGCCAGCGATATCTGCCCCTGGCGCAGGATCACTGCTAGGTCGCCCCCCATGATCGGGCAGGTGAATCGGTGCCGCGTCGCCAGTCGCCGGACGAAGGATCGGCCCTCGGGGAACGCCTCGATCCAGACGCGGTCGGGCTGGCCCTGCCAGGCGAGGAGTCCGCGCGGGCCGACGGCCTTCAGGATCGCGCGCATGGCGATGCCCGAGTCGCCCCCGGTCGCCATGATCGACTTGCCCATGTAGAGCGTGACGAACGGGCAGTTCGGGTCGAGGCGGTTGGCTTCGCCGAAGACGCGGAGTGCCTCCTGGGGCCGGCCGAGTTGGTAGAGGACGAGTCCTAGGTAGAAGGGAATGTCGAGGACTTGTTTCCCGGCTTCCTCGTGGAGGGCAGACAGGGCGGCAAGGGCTTCGTCGAGTTGGCCGGCGCGGATGTCGTCGAGGGCACCCCAGAACTTCGCCTCGGGCGGGATCCGCCCGGCGAGTTTCCCGGCCTGACCGATCATGGCCGCGAGCGCGTCCCGTCCCTCGGGGCCGGCGGCATAGAGGCGGCGGATCTCGGCGAGCATGGACTCGGTGACACGCCCGCGATACTCCTCCTCGTCGAGGCCGAGTCGCTCGGACGCCGCGACGGCATGAGCGAGGGCGGCATCGAACCGGCGTCCCTTGATGGCCTCGTCGAGGCCGAGTTGGTGGCCCTCCCCCGCGAGGTTGTCGAGCCGTTTTCGCCAGGCGGGCGATTGTCGCTCGGGCTGGATTGCCTCGACGGAGGCGAGGGCGGCCTCCCAATGTCCATCGTCGAGTTGCTTCTGCGCGGCGCGGAACGCCCGCGCCCGTTTCGGGCCGGGGGCGAGGACGAAGAACAGGACGACGAGCAGGCCGAGCGCGACGGCGGAAACGGCGGCCATGATGACGAATATCATAAATTCAGTCTGCATTCGCGTGGAGGAGCCAACCTCCACCCAGAGTACCGCGCGGCGAGTAGGGCTTCAAGCGCTCAGTGGTGGTAGAATCCCTCATCCGCCATCGATTCGCCCCGTAACGACGAGCCGGGAGCGTCGGCGACGGATTTCTAATCACCCGTC
>JANXSH010000770.1 GCA_025356615.1 Planctomycetia bacterium
CCCTGTCAAGGGGCTGTCTTCGGTGGTTCGGAAACAGCCCCTTGACAGGGGCCGCTCGCCGAGCGGAGATGGTCCGGCTCGGCTCGCCGGACCTATCTTCTGTTACTACCCCCTCGAGCCATCTTCCTTATTCTATGCCCTACGCTCGCCTCGATTCGCTGACGAGAACAACTCCCGCACGTCCGGTTTGGACAGCGCCATCACTCCCTTGATACCGCCCACCAGGCCGCAAACGATGACGAGGAGCGTCGGCACCATCAGCAGCCCGCCGCAGCAAGGTTCGCCCATGATCGGGACAGGTCCGGTCCAGATGCCGACGAAGCTCAGGATCACCGGCACGTTGACCAGGATCAACCCAGAGGTCATGAGCAGGGCGACGGCAACGCCCGTCACCGCCCAGCCGAAACTACTCTGCAATTTGAGCGCACGAGCGCCGATCAGGATGAGGATGTAGACGAAGATCGACACGCCGAGGAAGACGACGAACTCCTCCATCCCGCCCGGCCCCATGCCCCCGCCCTGCGAGGAAGCCCAGGCGTAGCACCCGCAGCACGGGAGCGTGTGCGCCAGGCCGATCCAACCCATCGTCCGGAGGAACGAGCCTGCGCTACCGAGCGCCCTTTCGGCCGCGTCCCGATACGGGCGTGGGTAGTCCTCGTCTTCCTCGATGGGAGCTTGGGGCCGTGTCGGGGTCGGTGCGGCGTCCAGGTCGGGGAAGCGGAGCGGGATCCGTTCTGTCAGAATGGAGATCGATGCGGGGATGATCTTCGGCGTCGAGGGCGGCGCGAAGGTGTGCTTGCAGATCGGGCACGAGACCAACTCGATCTCGCGATCGTCGGGCAGGTTCAGGATCCGGTTGCATGCGGGGCAGGGGATGGCAGCCACGGGCGATTCCTCATCAGGCGACCACGGGTCGTCCGCGTGTCCCGGTCCACAGGATCACCGCGTGCAGCGCCAGGGCGGCGGCGAACACCCCCAGTAGGTATCGCGTCGTGGTCAAGAACCGCGACGCCGACTCGGCCATAACGGGAAGCGACTCGCTCACCTTGTCGATACTATCGCCCAGTTCGTCGAGGGAGAGCTGTTGCTGTTCGAGGCCGGTATCGACTTCTTCGAGCATGAGGGGGAGCGACTTCGCGAACATCGTCGTCAGTTCGACCGTCTGGAGGAGCGTTTGTTCGTATTCGTCGCGGTGGACGAGGGCCGATTGCATTTGCTTCCGTGTCGCCCGCAGGAGCGTGGCCGACTTCTCCAACCCCTTGCGAAGTTCCGGCCAAGTGGCCGACGCCTGGGTCATGCTCTTCTCGGCCTGGCGAAGCGCCTTGGCCACCTCCGCGAGGCGGGAGGTCTCGCGCAACACCTTGGCGAGTTCCTTCGTCATGCGCGGTAGCTCTTCCGCGAGCAGTGCCAGGTGTTGGGGCAATCGCTTCAGCAGCGGCTCGAGTTTGTCCTGCTGCTCGAGCGCCGTCGAGATGGCCTTGCGCGTCGTCTTGACGACCGTGTGGCTCTGCTCGAGCGACTTGCGAAACTTCGGTAGCTCCTTGCCGATCGTGTCCATCTCCTTGCCCGCCGCGACGCAGCCCTTCGCGCCCTTTCGCATGCCCGAGGCGATCGTCTTGCCGTCCGGCCAGAAGTCCTTCTCCTCGACCTCGATCCGCAGCCCCTTGATTTCGACCTTCGGGTAGGTGTATTTCGACAGCCGTTCGACCTGCTCCGCGCCGCTCTCCAGCGAGGTCTCCAAACCTTTGAACCCCTCGCGCATCGCATCGAAGCTCTCCATCTTCGTCAACTTCGCCATCTGCCCAAGCCCCTCCTCGAAGCGCGTCAGGCTCTCGACCATCGCAAGGAGCGACTTCATCTCGAGTGGCGTCTTGTCGAAGGCGACCTTCAGTTTGCCCGCGTCCGCCTCGAGGCCGGCACCGGCCTTGTCGAGGGCCTTCGCCGCCTTCTCGGCCGCAGGCAGGACGTTGACCTCGAGGTAGTCGGCTGTCTCCGAGAGACCCTTGCCGATCTCGGCGACTCCGGCGGGTGCCAAAGTCTTCGACAGGCCGTCTAGCCCCTGAGCGACCTGGCCGAGGGCATCGCTGACCGTAGTCAAGCCGTCGGCGTTGAGCGAGCGGGACTGGACATCCGCGCCGACGGATTGCATCTGGGTCTCGAGTCGGCGGGCGAGCGTCGCCAACTCGGGCTGGCGCTTGCGAACCTTGCCGACCTGCCCCGAGAGGCTGCGCACCTGTTGGCCCGCCTTCTGGCTGACGGCCTCGACCCGGCCCACCGTTACCTCGACCTCCGCCGCGCCGGGCATCTGCCAGGCGAACACGAGGAGGAAGATGGCGGCAGCCGATTCCAGCCCCGCCGCGACCCAGATCAGCATGCGACGCATGGTTCGGCCTCCGAATCCCGATGGCGTTCCACGGTGTTATTCTACCAAAGGCGGCGAATCTTGATGCGCCAATCGATCGAGGGCGTGTCTGCGAAGACCTAACCCCCTAACCCCCTTCCCTAAAAGGAAGGGGGGATCAGACAAGTCCTCGGTCTGGCTCCCCCTCCCCTTTAGGGGAGGGGGCTGGGGGGTGGGGTCGGCGTCACTCGAACCTAACCCTAACCCCTGAGCCACGTCTACAACTGTGCATCTCCTCCATTGGAGAGCGAAGCCTGCGCCGCCCCAATCGGGCGTTTTCGCGCGCAAGCCTCCGTCCGTCACGCATTTCCCTATCACGATCTCTGACGGAAGACGGAATGCGTGAGGAGACAAGGCGATGACGAACCAGACGACACCCAACCTGAACGTGGCGGAACTTCTGACGCGGTATCTGGAGCGCCAAACGGAGTCGGCGAGCCTGGGGCTTGGCTTCGCCGACCTGGGCGAGGCCACGCCGTATGATGCCGCCTCTATTCAGCCCGTCGAGCCTCGTCAGGCCTGGAAGGACGCCATCGCCGTTGCCCCATTTGTGCAAACACCCCAGACGGCGTGGGACGTGCCGCCCGCCTGGCCGACCCTGGTCGCGCAGCAAGAGCCGTCGGTCGCAATCGCCTTCGGCTTCGGGAACTATCCGCAGATCGTCCGGCATATCCATCCGATGCTGTCCGGCGAGCCGATCGCCTTGCGTCAGGTGACGACTCCCGCCGTACCCAATCCCGAGTTGATCGCGTGGTCCGGGCAGGCGAAGACCGACGCGGCCCGGCTGCTCGCCGCCGGCGTCCTCCGCCTCGCCCGGCACTTCGACCCCGCCGCAGAACTGCTCGCGCAAGTCCACGACAGCGCGTGGCTCGCCGCCCGCGACAACGAGGCCGCGGCCCTCGCCTGGCACCGGGGCGACACAGAGAAAGCGCTCTCGATGTGGCTCGCCCTGGAGCCTTGTCCCGCCGTGCTGTTCAATCGCGGCATGGCGCTGCTGTTCCTGGGCCGCACCGCCGACGCTGTCGAGCCGCTCGACGACGCCGTTCGGGTGTTGCCCGAGACGAGCGCGTGGCACCACCTGGCGAGCCTGTATCTGACGCTGGCACGGGCGGGATGAGAGGCAGAGTCACAGAGAAGATAGAGAAGGAATGACCGCTTCTGTGACTTCTCTGTGGATAGCTATTTTTCACTCACCGCCCAGGGCCGACGATCAAATTCCTCGGTGGGGGTTTGCTCGCTTTCGTCCAGCGATGGACCAGGCAATAGTCCAACATCCTGCACTGATCGGTTCGTTGGTACAGGTACGGAATCTGGTCGCGCCATTGCCATTCACCTGCGGAGGTCAATCGGCGATCGAGCCGGATGGCCTCCGGGTCGTCCTTCGCGGGTATCCATGCGGGGTCGTCGAGAAAGGCACAGGTCAGCAGCCAAATGTTTCCTTTGCAATTCGTCAATGCCTCGTCACTCACCCGATCCAACGGCACCCAACGATCCCGCCAGGGCAAAGTGTACCAGTCGAACACCAACCCTTTTCGAGTCTTCAGATTGATAACGATCAAGTCATCCGGCTGGAATTCATCGGACAGTGCCTGGACCAGCTTTCGCGTCCACACGTCGTTGCTCTCCCGGTACGGCTTGATGGCGTCGCGCGCCATCCCGGCCACGGGGATCACGGCATATACCGCGAATAGCGTGATGGCACACTTCTTCCTCCATGCTGGGTTACGAAACACCGTCCCGACCAACAGGGCCAATCCCTCCGCCGCCGCCAAGATGATGAGGGGGGCGACGTGTTGGTGGATTCGGCAAGCAACGCCTCCGTAAGGGTAGCGATGCAAATAGGCAGCCAGGATTCCAATGACGAAGGGGGCCAAGCTGAGGATGACCAGTCCCATTCGTCTTCGACGAACGAACTCCCAAATGCCGACCAGGAATAATAGAGTCGTAACTACACTTCCCCCGTTGCGATCGCCGATCGGGTAGGCGAACATCTGGCCGGTGTTCATCACCACCAGCCATTTCAGGAAGGGAAGGACGCCGGAGGGGGGGAAGGACTCCTGCCAGTGCAATTCCATGCCGAGTCTAGTCGCTTCCGTCGTGCGGCCTACGAGGAAGACGACGACGAAGACGAACGTCCCCATCCAGGCGAGGTTGAAGCCGATGTAGGCGGCACAGTTGGAGAGGTGGCGATTCCGCCACAGGGAGGGCAGCAGGCAGAGCGAAACCGCCCCCGCGATGAAGACGGACGGGTAGGACACCCCGACGATGAGGGGAGCGATTCCGGCCAGTACCCACAGCCAGCGCGAGCGGGAGGGGTCTTCGAGGTAGCGAACGACCCCATAGAGGAACAGCACCGTTCCCAAGAGGTCGAACGCATACGGCTTCGCCAGGGTGGACATCGAAACCGGCCAGAAGGAGACCGCCAGGATTCCGATGGCCAGCGCCGCCGGTAAGGGCTTCAACGTGCGCTCGGCGACGGGCTTGAAGAGCAGCAAGGCCAGGATGGCGGCCAGTTGCGGGAGGAGCCGCATCGCAAGTTCGCCCGAGCCGAGGAAATGAAAGGCCGCCCATTCTCCTACGAGGAACAACGGCGGGGCGACCTGACAATTGCCGAGGGGCTGAAAGAGGTGGTGGAAGTCCCGCTCGACCAGATTCAGTCCGAAGAGTATTTCATCCCCCCAGATGGGGAACTGGAGGAAGTATCTCAGCAATCGCCAGGCGATACCCAGGGCGAGAAGAGCATACGTCCACTGGGTCAGCCAGCGCGTATCCAGCGAACCATCGTGAGACGCCGCACCGGCGTGGCCGAGCAAGATCGACCGTTGGAGGAGCAGCGTCGTCATCCATGCGTCCCTGGTCCAGGATCGTCGATCGGGCGGGAAAGTCGGCAAGAGGTGTACAATTGGAAGCCCTCGACCGCGCATCGATCGATTCCCTTGATGGGGTGTATCACGAAATGGCAAGGCACGCAAGCCGGGACGACCTCGGCCCCATCGCCCCGCGACTCAGGCGGCGTGCCGTTTCGGACGTGTATCGGCCCGCATCGCGGGAGACCGATTCCACAGCGCGCGCCAACACAGTCGCAACAAGACGAAGAGCGAACGGGCCATTTCGCCCAGCCCGGCCTTGGAGTGGCCCGCCCGTCGGTCGATGAAGACGATGGGCGTTTCGCCCACGCGCGCCCCCGCCCCGACGCACCGTTGCAACATCTCCTGGAGGAAGGAGTATCCGCGAGAGAGGAAGGCGTCGAGATTCACCCGGCGAAGCAACTCGACGCGGTAGCAGCGGTAGCCGCTGCTCGTGTCCCGCGCTGGCAAGCGCAACTGGAAACGGACGAGCCAGTTGGTCATCCGACTCAAACAGCGCCGCGACAGGGGCCAGTTGACTACCCCCCCACCGGGGACGTAGCGGGAGCCGATCATGACATCGTGGCGATCCATCCCGGCGATGAGAGCCGGCAGGTGACACGGGACGTGACTGGAGTCCGCGTCCATGGTCGCCAACAGGTCGTAGCCGTGATCCAGCGCATAGTGGATGGCCCCCAGGTAGGCCGTCCCCAGGCCGAGCTTGCCGGGGCGATGGACGACCCGCACGCAGTCGTGTGCAGCGGCGAGGGTGTCGGCAACGGCTCCGGTGCCGTCAGGCGAATCGTCGTCCGTGATGAGGATGTCCGACCCAGGTGCCCAGCGGAGGATATCCGCGACCAACGGCGCGATGTTGTCGCGCTCGTTGTACGTCGCCAGAGCGATCAGCAGCCGCCCGGATTGCGCAGCCATTACATACCCCTAACCCGCTTCCGAGTGATCACCGCCACGCCTGGTAGACTGCCCGGTCGTAACCAGGTCTCTGGGGCTACCGATCGACAGCACATATCCACATGGGGAGTGCGAGTCAACAGGGTTCGGGGAGTCTCTCTCATGTAGAAATTACGTCTTCACCCGGCCAATTGTAACAATTCCTCTCCTCACCCCAAGCGTGGAGAGAAGCACCTCGTCGATCGATGTTCGCAAGTCAAGGACTAGAGGGATCTTGCGGAATATCGCAGTGAGAGTGTATGATTTGGCACCGCTCCTGCATTGTAGATTCCCATCAGCCGCGATCAACACTCGAACGCTAGGGGCTGGAAGAGAAGAGGCCCAGGCCGGAACCTTGGGTCGAAGGCAGTCGCCCGGATCCGTTCGATTTCGGTCGGCGGATCCTGGGTGATTCATCCCAACGAGAATTCTCCCGAAGAGGCTTCCCCCGAGCCTCGAGGGTTCAACGCCTATCCGCCACATCCCCCTCGTGGTCGGGTAGGTAATAGCTTCCCCCGATAAACCCCCACGCCGTCCCCCCGGTGTGGGGGTTTTCATGCGCGCGGGCGCGAACGAGCCAAGGTCATCCGCAAATCGGGGGAAACATCACTGTCAAGGGTGTTCAGTCGCCTTTACAGTCCCTCGAGAGCGGGCCTCATTCCTGCCCGGCATGAATCGTCGCAATGCCCACTCTCGCATCATGTTCCATCGATAGAGATAGGATCGTTGGTTCGCACGGCTCTTTGGCGCGAAGGTTGCAATGCTAATCAACTACTGAAAGACCCTTCTCGTAGAAGGCTCGACGAACTCGATGAGGTGGTGTATGGACTTCCGCTGCGTTACCTTGATTGCCCTCTGGACGCTGATTAGTGGGCCGATCCTGGGTGTGCCGACGGGGCCAGCTTCCTCGAACGGTAAACAGGTCAAGAAGATCGTCCGTCCCCTAGCCGTCAAGAACGTCTCGCCACGGTGAGCGACGAAGACCGTTCGAGAGAAGAGGCCCGCTCCGATGATTCGGCGTGGGCCTCGTGTATTCTCGGCATGATTACAGTTGCACTTCGGGCAGTTCCGGCCCACCCTCGGCGCGGTCGAGCTGCCCGATGACCGCCTCGGCGAGGCGTCCATACGCCGCAGCGATCGGCGAATCGGGGTAGCGGTGGACCATCGGCTCGCCCTCGTCGCCACACTCGGCGACGCGAGGGTCGATGGGAATTTCGCCCAGGAAGGGCACGCCGGCGGCCTCGGCCAGTTTCTTCCCGCCGCCGTGGCGGAAGATTTCGTAGCGCTTGCCGTCCTCGCCGACGAAGTAGCTCATGTTCTCCACGATGCCCAGCACGGGGACGCGGACCTCGCGGAACATCTCCAGCCCCTTGCGGGCGTCGATGAGGCTCACGTCCTGCGGCGTCGTGACGATGACCGCGCCGGTAAGGTTCGTCTGTTGCGTGATCGTCAACTGGGCGTCCCCGGTGCCCGGCGGCATGTCGAGGATGAGGTAGTCGAGCGGCCCCCACGACAGTTCGGTGAGGAACTGACGCAAGGCGCGATCGACCATCGGC
>JANXSH010000800.1 GCA_025356615.1 Planctomycetia bacterium
CCAACTTTCGAGACGCTCACACATAGATGGGCATCCCTGGAAAATAATGGTGAAAAATTTGAGAAGACTGCTCCTTGCCCCCTTTCGCTGCTCACACCGCCAGCGTCTCCGCCTCGCTCACCATCTCGTCGAGCAGCCGCAACCCCAGCTCCCAGAAGCCCTCATCGGTGATGTCCACGTCCATCGCGCCGACGAACTACGGGCTTGATCCGGTGACCCGCCGGCGCGGTGTTCGTGACGCCGACGCAGTACCCGACGATCGCCATGTCGCCCCGTCCGAACGGCACCCGGACGCGCTTACCGACGCCGATCGACGCCTCGAGTCCCGGCCCGACAGGCGGGTGCGAGCCGTCGCCGCGCGGGGGAGTGGTCATGGGCTTGATCCTTCGGAGGCATGAGACTTGCGATATGCTCCCATGCTCGCGGTTGGCCGTCGCCGCGTCAAGGAGCGATTGCATGGAATGACGAGCCTGAGCCACAGAAAACGCACGGGTCAGGGTCGCAGGAGGCTTTCGTCAATCGTCTTGACGAGTTTCTGCGCCGACATCACCGGCGTCTCGAATCGGTCATCACCCGCGTAGAGCGTGACGACATCATACGCTTTCGCTCGGAGGTCGAGTTTCGACCCATCCGCCTTGCCCAGGGTGTCCACGATTTCCGTGATGAGTTTCACCCGACCCTTGTCGTCCTGCGGGTTCTTGACGAGAGTGTCCTCCATCTGCCGGCGCTTGACGGTCGCATAGAGACGCCAGGCGCGGAGGGTGAGGTCCGTGCCGACGTTTTCCTCCTTGTTGACCTTCTTGACAAGCTCGTCGTAGCGCCCTTTCGCGCCGAGGCGGTCGCCGATTTGTTCTTGGCGTCGGGCGAGGAATGCCTCCTTGCGCCAGACATCCAAATCAGGCTCGACGCGGTCGTCGCGCAGTTTTTGCCGCTGCATGTCGAGGTGTTCGTCTTCCTTGTCGATGGCCCCCAGAGCGACGAGGTGCCGTCGGGCGACGACGCTCAGCCCGGTGCCGGAGTCCGTTTCGAGAACCTGTTTCCACAATCTACCGGCCTCAGTGCGGTCGCCCTCCCCCTCGGCCACGGCTGCCCGGAAGGCGATTTCCTCCGCCTTTGTCTGGGCCTCGACGGGGAGTCCCTTCTGAAGCTTCGTGTATCGAACGTGGCGGTCGAGCTTCTTCTCGTAGTCGGCGGCGTCGTAGTCGTCGGCCCAGATGCGCATCTGGCGCGTCTGCGCGTTGTCGAGGTCGCCGAAGCGCTCGAGGTACTTGTCGATCGGCCCAGTTCGCGCCTGGTCCCGGCGCTCGGGCTTCTCCGACTTCATCAAATTCTCGGCCTGTTTGTAGAGCGCCTCGGCGGAGGGTGGGCGGGTCAGCAACACGATCCCGGCGACGACCGCGACGAGCAGGGCGAGCAGCCCGGACGCCTGGAGCGCGCGGGCCAACCCTTGCTTGCGCTGCTTCTTCGGCTTGCGTTTCTTGCGTCCCAGGAGCGACTGGGTTATGTCGCGGTCCTCCGCCCCGACGCGCTGTTCGGGCGACAAATCCATCTGGCGGGCCTTCGCCGCCTCGACGCCGGCGGACTGCTGCGCCTCGACCTTCGCCTGGATCGACGCGAGAACCTCGCCCACCATCGCGGCGTCTCGCGGTCGGTGTTCGGGCTTCTTTTCGAGCAACTGACAGATGAGCGTGTCGAGCCAAACGGGCAGGTCGAGGACGATCCGGCTGGGGCGCTCCGGCTTGCTGTTGACGTGGTGGAGGAACATCTCCATCGCGTTCTCGGCGACGAACGGCTTTCTGCCGGTGATGAGTTCGTAGAAGACGACGCCCAGCGAGTAGAGGTCCGACTTGGGGGTGAGGTTCGGGTCGCCCTTGCACTGCTCCGGCGACATATACGCCGCCGTGCCGATGGTGTTGTTGGCCCCGGTCAACTGCGT
This sequence comes from Planctomycetia bacterium, assembly GCA_025356615.1. Lineage (GTDB taxonomy): Bacteria > Planctomycetota > Planctomycetia > Gemmatales > Gemmataceae > JANXSH01. Next base: position 1,937 of record JANXSH010000800.1, read on the forward strand.
CACGTCGAGATCCTTGGCGATGCCGAAGTCGGTGAGTTTGAGCGTGCCGTCCTCGAGGATCATGAGGTTCGACGGCTTGAGGTCGCGGTGGACGATGCCCGCCTCGTGGGAGTGCTGCAAGGCGCTACAGAGTTGCGTGCCGAGATCGACGACTTCCTCCCAGCTCATCCGGTCGCGCCGCGCCATGATGTGGTCGAGCGACTCGCCCTTGACGTACTCCATCGCGTAGTACGCGGTGCCCTTGTGCTTGCCGACGCCGAACAGGCGGACGATGTTGGGGTGTTTGAGTTGCTTGAGGATGGCCGCCTCGCGCTCGAAGCGCGCGGCCGACGAGGCGCTCGACGTGCCGAGGCCGGGGGCCATGACCTTGACGGCGACGACCTGCCCGGTCTTGACGTACTTGCCCCGATAGACGGCACCCATAGCGCCGGCACCGAGTTCTTTTTCGATCAGGAACGGGCCGAGTTGCTGTCCGACGAGCATGGAGACACCCTGGAACCGGATGGGGGACAGGGTTATCGTAACGACCGGAGGGCCGAGTGGGTAGCGGGATCGAGGGAGGCGAGACGAAAGTTGCTGCGGAGAAAGCGGATCGGACGGATGAAAGCGAATCCGATACGCTTTCATCCGCCTCATTCATGTCGAAGTCCTTCGTTTGAGCCGAAGCGCGTTCGCTAGAGGATCACACCCTTGCCAGGGCTTCTCGGAGAGAATCATCGAGGTTTACAGGCTGATCCGCCCAGAAAGAGAGTGCGTCGTCCCTCATGGTAGCGTCATCAGGCACTTGGGTGAACGGCTGATCCCAAGGGACCAGTGGCGAAGGACGACCGGGGAATTGGAGCAAGGGATCGAGCGTACTCCCCGAGCCGAAGTTGGTTGGACCACCGCTCGGTACGCTTCCCCAGAGCGAATCGAAGAAGGGAGTAGGTGGGGAATCGACCAGTGCGAGGACCAGTTCTCTCAGGTCGAAAGCGCTATCGAAGGAGGAAGGGAACCCGGCGGCGAACACGAGATCCGGCAGCGATGCAGGGAACTCGCCGCGACGCGCGCCATTCGGGTTTTCGGTCGGGTTTCCCCCGGCGGGCGGATCGACGACCCAGACGCCACGCCCGTGGGTGGCGGCGGCCAGGAAGGTGCCCGTCGTATAGGTTTTCAGATCGAGATCGTCCACCTGGACATACGGGAGGCCCGTCCCGAAGCGCACCCAGGCAGCCGCCAGAGCGGTCGAGGTCTGATACACCCCGATGTCCGTCCCTGCATAGAGGTTGTTTCCCGTCGAGTCGAGTTGGAGGGCGTTGACTGGGAGGTTGGCCAGGTGGACTTCCCCAGGAAAAGTGGACACAGGGTTAACGGTTATTCGGGTTGCTCATACG
>JANXSH010000811.1 GCA_025356615.1 Planctomycetia bacterium
CAGGGGTCACGGCCGAAGGTCACTTCGACGGCGAGCCGGGCTTGCCCGATGCGAAGGCCGCCCTACGAGCGATCCGCTATCTCCGTCAGGAACTTCCAAATCTGGACGCCATTGTCCTGATTCGCGATCAGGACGACCAGCCGGAGCGGCGGGGTGGGCTGGAGCAGGCCCGGAGCCAAGATCACGGTGGGATTCCGATCGTCGTGGGACTCGCGGTCGTGGAGCGCGAGTGCTGGGTTCTCAGCGGATTCGACCGTCAAGATGATGACGAGGTCGCCCTCCTGGAGGCGGAAAAGACGAGGCTGGGATTCGACCCGTGCGAGAAGAGCCATGACTTGACGGCATGCAAGGATGACACCGCGAAGCGCAGTCCGAAGCGAGTTTTGCGGACTCTTTCAGCCGGCGACTGGGAGCGAGAACGCCGCTGCTGGCGCGAGACGGCCTTGCCAATCCTACGGGAACGCGGGGCAGAGAACGGCCTCGCCGCCTACCTCGCAGAAGTACACAATCGACTCGTCCCGCTCATCGGGCATCAGCCCCGACTCTGACAACGACGGTTGATTCCCTGCCGAGTTTGGGGAGATGTCCCGGATCGGTCGATGGGTCCGGGGTCTGCGGACGACCCACGGGCGTGCGCCCGTCGCGCTCGATCAACGGATCGGCTCGCCTACTCGTCCTTCGCGGGCCGCACTCCCTTGTTCCACACCCGGAGCATGTCCTTCGACCCGCGCCGGGCCGGGTCGATGCCCGCGTCCTCGAGGACCTCTTCCGTCGCCTTGCTCAACTCCTTGCGACGGAAGACGAGAACCTCCGCGCCCTCCTCGGCGAAGCGGAACTTCAGGAATTCGTCCGTGCTGTCGCGCAGCATCTCGACGAGGTGGCGGAGGTTCTTCACCTTCTGCCCGTTGACCTCTGCCAATACCTGCCCGACGGGGTCGCCGTACCCCTTCGCGATCTTGTGGTCGAACATCTGGTGGGTGACGACTACCAGCTCCTCTCCGGGGAATCGGACCCGCTCGTGCCGCCGGCGGAGCATCGGACTGCGGGTGATCTCCAGGCTCGGGTTCAACTTCAGATAGGAGCTGATGGCGTCTTCCTTCACCGAGGAGAAGGCCAACGGGCCGTGGATGAACCAGGAGGGCTGCTCGCCCTTGAACTCGCGGATCAGCCGGTCGTCTCGCTTCGTCACCGGCAGCGATAGGCTCGAGACCTTGCCCTTGCGGATCACGGTAATCGGCACCGCGCCGTCACGGGCCAGACGCGGGATCAGCCCGTAGAAGGGGACCCGCAGGCCGCCCGCGAAGCGCACCATGCCCTCGTTGTCGATCTGGTGTTCGCCGATGTTCGTCAGCACGTCGAACTCCTGGAACGGGCTGCCCGCCCCCGTCCCTCGAATCGGCGAGGCCAGCACGCCCTGCGTCTTCTTGTCCAACTTCAGGTACGCGCGCAGGCCCTCGTTGTCCAGCCTCTGGTACTGAGTCAACGTGGCGTCGGCGAACTTCCCGGTATACCGTCCGCCCTTCGCGTTGCCCAGGAATTGGTCGATCTCCTCGTTCGGGATGACGTAGCCGACGTTCTCCGCGTCCATCAACCGGCTGAAGACGACGCCCACCATCTTCCCATCGACGACAGCGGGGCCGCCGCTGTTGCCCTGGTTGATCGCGGCGCTCACCTGGATGAACCCGTAGCCGACCCGTGAAACCACGCCCTTCGTCACGGACATCTCGGAACCGCCCACCGAGAAGCCGTACACCTCGACGCCGTCCCGAGGATTGGGCACCGCCTTGGCGCGAGCGAGGGGTCGGCGTTTGTCGAAGAATTTTTTGTCACTCACCGTCAGGACCGCCAGGTCCACGTCCGGCCCGATCGATTCCACCTTGGCCTCGAACTTGTCGGCACCCGGTCCGGTCTGCACGTAGACCTCGGTGGCGTATTCCAGGACGTGGGCGTTCGTCAGGATCTTGTTGCCGACGATCACCACGCCGCTACCGGAGACCTCTACCTTCTTCGAATTGCGCCAGGGTTGGATCGGATTGGGGAAGCGAACCGATGCAGTCACTTTGACGACCGAGTCGGCGGGCTTGACGGCCACGACGGGGGCCTTTTCGGGCGCGACCGGGGGCGCTACGAGGGACGTGAAGAGGCACAGGAGCAGTTGCGTGTTCATGGCGAATGACTCTCGTTTTGGGATCGATCACGCGGATGAAGAAACATCTCTGCGATTGTAAGTGGGACGACTCGTCCTCGGCCTAGACACCGTTCTAATACATTTATGAGGCCGATGATGGTGCGGCATCGGACAAGGAGCCTGAAGCAAAAGATACTCGAACGGTCCAGCGACCACCTGCCGCCACCGCCCTGCCAAGGCATTAGGCGAGCGGCAGCTTATCCGGTCCCCCTCGCCCCTGTACTCAGGGGAGAGGGGTTAGGGGTGAGGGGTGTATTCTCAGGCACGGCAAGACCCCCTCACCCCCGACCCCTCTCCCCTGAGTACAGGGGGAGAGGGGAGAATTATTCCTGCCGCTCGCCTTAACGATAACAAGACCCCGGCGCTGTCGAGGTGCCTCCCGGCTGCTAGAATCTCACCATGCGAGCGGATCGTGTTCCGCGTTCTGGAAAGGAACCCCCCCTTGATGAAGCAGCGTCTGATGACGCCTGGGCCGACGCCCGTCCCCGAAGAAACCCTGTTGGAGATGGCGAAGATGGTATAGCGATCATGGTTACACTGTGTCCATTACACCTTCGACGCCGCCATCGGGCACCGGGGACGGAGGCCGAATTACATTGTTCACGATCCTGATATTTTTCCAACACTCGGAGCAAGAGGTAGACTGGATCGAATTCGAACCGACGATGGCCGTGAGCGGCCGATCGGGGGAAAGCATGATGATTGTTGTGCCAGGCTTCTCCTTGGGCGAGTACGGCCCCGAGCCACTAGTTGCGGCTGCCGTCGCTCGTTTGGTAATTGCGGTATCCGTGGATATGGCAGATCGAGTTGACGATGAAGGTGCTGTGCCAGCCGTAGCCCGTTCGGAAACATCCGCCCCATAGCAACAGCGACAGGCCGAATTCTGGCCCAACGAGGCCGTACCCGACGACGAAGAGCAACAAGAAGAACGAGCCGCCGATCAGCCAGTTGTGCCTGTCGAGGAACGCGAGCACAGGATCGCGCGAGACATCTCTGGCCATGCGTTGCTTCACTTCGGATCGATCCGGGAAAACGAATACCGTCCAGCCAAGATGCGCCCAAAGGAGCGAATAGCGCGGGGTATGCGGGTCATCCTCTCGATCGGATCTCTTGTGATGGAGGCGATGATGCGCGACCCAGGAGACCGGCCCGGTCTGTAGCGCGAGTGTGCCGAGGAATGCCAGCAAGTATTCGAAGGCGATGGAAGTTCGGAAGCTCCGGTGACTGAGCAATCGATGAAAGCCGAGGGCGACGCCGATTTGGGTCGTCAGGATCACCAGGACGATGCAACACGTCATGCCCTGGCAGCTAAAATAGAACGGCGCGGCCAGGGCACCGGCGTGGATTGCAATGAGTGCGACAAGCCGGCAAATGGACAGGGACGACCGATCGGCTCGCTTGGGTTTCCAGATGAGGAGATTCATTTCGGTCCCGCTTTCTTCACCAGGTGTTTGTCGAACCAGTCGGCGACCTTGGGCAGGGCTAGGTAAGTCTTCACCGGTGCATCGTGCCCGGAGCCCTTCCAGACGATCAGTTCTGCTGGCACGCCAGCTTTCTTGAGGCTGTCACACATAATTTTTGATTGTTGCGGCGGCACGATCTTATCTTTGTCGCCGTGAAAGAACAGGGTTGGTGCCGACGCGGCATTGACGTGCGTGATGGGCGAGATCTTGCGAGTAATCTCGCGCAACTCCTTTTTGTCCGTGATCGGTAGGTACAGAGCCTTGGCCTTGTCGAATTTCCTGTAATCGACCGCGGCAGTGAACGGAGGTTGTAAGGCACGATCGATTAACTCGATCCCCGGGTTGCCAAAGTTGAGAAAATCGGTCGGCGCGTAAAAACAGCCCACAGCCTGAACACGGCTGGAGACGCGCTCGACTAGATCGTCCGCCTTCGGGTTGCCGTCATTCCCCGCCGTGCCCTGCATCAGTGCGAGGTGCCCTCCCGAGGATCCGCCCAAGATGCCGAGCCGCTTCGGGTCGATGTGATAGGTCTTCGCGTTATAGCGGATGAACCGGACGGCCCGATGCATGTCCTCGATGATGTCAGGAACCGTGAAGGTCGGCTGGCTGCCGTGTACGACGGCGAACACCGTGTAGCCGCGTTTCAAAAACTCCTGATAGAAGCTGTCCTGGATGAACTCAGTTTTGGACACCCAACCGCTGCTGGCAACGGCGATCACGGCGATGCCGTTGGCCCCTTTCTTGGGCGTGAACACGTCCATCGTGAGCGCCATGCCGGCTTTGCGGCCATAGATCACGTCGCGCGTCCTGATATAGCCAGGAGCCTGCGCGATCGCCACATTGCCGAACACCAGCAGTGTCAGAGCTGCCAGCGGCCACTTGTTTCCCAACATATTGGACTCCTCGAATATAGACCTGAAAATGATCCCGCCTGGGCTGGTAACCGAAGAAGGGAGGGCCTATCGCTTCCTAGTATCCCGTCAATCGAAGATTGACGGGATACTAGGGGTTCCGTGCGGTCAAGCCCATTCGACGGGCAAGGCACGCAAGCCACGGAAGACCGGGTAGGGCCGCCAGCACACCTCGGCCTTGGCGAGGCGAAGGCGCGGGAAGCGGCGAAAGACCGTCTCGATGGCCAACTGGCCCTCGAGACGGCCCAGGGCTGCCCCGATGCAGAAGTGTGGGCCACCGCCGAACGCGAGGTGCTTGATCTCGGGACGGGTCACGTCGAACCGATCCGGTTCGGGGAACACCTCCGGGTCGCGGTTCGCCGCCCCCAGCAGGAAGGCCACGCGCTCGCCGCGTTGGACCGTAACCGCGCCGATCCGCACGTCCTCACGCGCCCGTCGCGAGATCATCTGAATGGGGCTCTCGTAGCGCAGCCCTTCCTCGACGGCATTGGCCAGCAGGCCAGGCTCGGCGGCCAGGCGCTCGCGTTGCTCCGGGTTCTGGAGCAGCGTCAGGACGGTGTTGCCGATCAGGTTGGTGGTCGTTTCGTGGCTGCCATTGATCAGGCCGACGACGTTACTGAACAGTTCCGTCTCGGTGAGGCGGTCCTCCTGCTCCCGAGCAGCAACCAGGGCGCTGAGGAGGTCATCGCGGGGCTGGCGGCGGACGGCCGCGAAGACATCTCCGAGGTGGGCGGTGAGCTGGCGCACGCTCGCGGTGGCCTGCCTGGCCCGCTCACCCACCGGGGCGGCGCTGAGGCCCATGAAGGCGTAGATGTCATCGGTCCAGGTCTTGTAGCGGCCGCGCTCTTCGGGCGGCAAGCCGAGCATCCCCGCGATGATGCGGGAAGGCAACGGGTCCGCGAACGCGCCGATCAGGTCCGTCCTCCCGGCCGACTCGACTCGATCGAGGAGGTCGTCGATGGTTTCCTGGATGATGGGACGCATGGCCTCGATGCGGCGCGGGGTGAAGGCCTGCTGGATCAGGCCACGGATGCGATGGTGCGTGGGGTTGTCCGTGAGCAGCAGTCGGTGGGTCAGCACGTCGCGCAGCGGGGCGGCGGCGGCCTGTTCCTCGGCAGGAAGGCGTTCCATGTAGATGTCGAGTTGGTCCGACGACAACCGCGGATCGCGCAGGAGGGTGTGGACATCTGCGTGCCTGCTAACGAACCATGTGTTGCTCGGCTCGTCCCGACAAACGGGAAACTCCCGCAGCAGACGGCGATAGGCCGGATAGGGGTCGGCGAGGAACTCCGGGGCCGTCAGGTCGAGCCCCCAGTGGCTGGAGGGAGCGGGCGTCTGTACGAGTCGAGCGGGAGCCTGGGAAGCGTCCACGGATCAATCCCCTGAAAAATAGAATGACTCTCGAATAGATGAAATAAAACGCCCTTCACGGAGGCCCACCTCGGCCGCCAGGCATCGGACTTCGCGCGTCCCGGTCATGGACGTGGAATGTGGCTCTGCCGCCCCGCCTGCATTCACGTATCTCGAGGCGAGATCGGCCTCGGGTGGGCCGAGAGCCGGATTACCCTTGCAATGGACCTTCAGGAATGGGTGCCTTTTCTGTCCCGGTCGAAAGTCGCCGTCAACGTTGGCGGCGCAAATGCCGACTCATGAAGATCATGTAGCTGCTGTGAAAAATCGCGAACTCGAGGGGAGCATAGGCAGGCCAAAGCCGCATCAGGATCGCCAACGCATAGTAGGCCAGGCCGAATAGGTATTGGCGACCCCAGAAGAGGCTGCCGTGTACGAACACGACGAGCCCCGTCAGCAGGGCCAAGGCCGGGTAAATCGCGAGCAAATCTGCGGCCTGTCCCTTGCCGGGAGAGAGGACCAAAATCGGGTACGCCAGAACGTAACCAAGAAAAGTGGCTAGAACGTGGCCCTCGGTGCGGTGCCCTGAGCGGGCGTTGCGCATGAGAAGAATCCAGACGTTCAGCGCCATCAGGATCCAAAGACATCCGAGAACCAGGAAGGCCCATTCCACAGGCTTCTCCGCCTGAAGGAGAACGAACACCGCGCCGTGGCCGAGAACGCACAGGGCCGCGCTCATGCTGTTGGATCGGCTCCAGGGTAGCAGTAGATCGCCCTGGACTTGACGCGCGAAGGGCCGGAGTACTACCGCCATCAAGCCAGGTCGGGGGGTGTGGCGGGGCTGCTCGCCCGCGAGGAAGTCTTTGAGGTCCTCGGCGACGGCTGCCGCGCTCGCGTGGCGGCGTTCGGGTTCCTTCTCCAAACACTTCGAGCAGATCCGTTCGAGATCCGGATGAGCCTCCGGATTAAGGAGGCGCGGTGCGATTGGGTCCTGGAAGCGAACTTGTTCGATCGTGCCCATCACGGTCTCCGACTGGAAGGGCGGTCGGCCCGTAAGGAGGGCGTAGAGGATCCCGCCCAGACCGTAGATGTCGCTGGCGAACGTCGATCTACCCTCTATCTGCTCGGGCGACATGTAACCGAGGGTGCCCACGATGGCACCAGGCGCCGTCGAACTGCTTTCTTGATCGAGGCACTTGGCGAGACCGAAGTCCGTGACGTGGGCCGCGCCCTGACTATCCAGAACGACGTTGGCAGGTTTCAGATCCCGGTGAACGATCCTGATCTCGTGTACCGCCTGGATGGCCTGGGCTACTTCGAGAAGCCACTGGGCGGCGCGCCTGGCCGGAACGGGGCCGCGTTCGATTTGCTGGCTCAGACTGCCACCTTCCATCAGGTCCATCGTGAGGAAATTTCGCCCGCGGTGTTCGGCACAATGGAGGACGCGCACGATGTGGGGGTGCCTCAACTGGGCGACCTTCTTCGCCTCCTCGCGGAACCGCGTCACTTCCTCCTGCGACGCGAAACGTCCGGCGAGAATCATCTTGAGGGCGACGAAGACGCCCAGGGAAGGTTGGAAGGCCCGGTACACCTTGCCCATCCCGCCGCGCCCGAGAACCTCACGCAATTCGTAATCGCCGAAGTCGGGGTTTTCTCCCTCCAGCAGCGCGACCCCCCCGCCCTCCGTGTACGTCGTGGTTCGCTCCGCGTCGTTCGCTACGACTGGTGTCAGCAGGCGCAGGGGGGCCGTCACGTCCTCGACTTGGCCACGGGCGGAGAATAAGTCCGCCACCTCGGCCGCGAACTCCGCGTTCCCGGCCAAGGCCGCGCACACGTCCACCGCCCTGCCCGACTCGACGGCTTGCAGGCAAGCCGCCAGGGCACTTTCCAGACGCTGTTCTCGTTCGTCCACGAGGCCGGTGTTCATGGCTTCCTCTCAATCGGTTAGATCAATGCGTCACGGAGACTTTTGAGTCCACGGAACAGTAGCCCCGCGACGGCCTCCTTACTGCGGCTCATCCGTTGCCCCACGTCGATGAGCGAAAGGCCGTCGAGGTGATGCAGGCGAATCGCCCGCTGTTGATCCGCCGGCAGGGCGGCAATCGCGTTCGCTAGCCGAACCATCTGCTCTTCACGCCTCAGCCGTTCGCTGGGAGTGGAGCCCTTCGCCTGAGCCTCCTCGAAATCCCTGGAAGAATCCTGCACAGCATCGGAGTCATTCTGTCCGGCTCGGCACGGGGGGATTCGGCGGACCTCTTCGGCCAAGACGTTCGTCAAGATCTTCCGCAGCCAGGCCCGGAATTGGGCTTCCGTTTCCGCCCGACACTGGTCGAGCTTCGCGAGCGCTTTCTCCAGCGTTGTCTGGGCCATATCGGCCGGCTCGAACCGGGACCGGAGTCGGCGCGGCATTTGGAACTGGGCCAGCAGCAACAGATAGTTGCTCTGACTTGCCAGTATCTGAGGCGACCAGTGGTTGACTCCGCCCTGCTGTGTCATTCAAGCCCCTAGAGACATGGATGGTCGGAACAAGCGGAATGAGCGCGGCATACCGGCTTTTTATCAAGTTTTCGGTTTCATCACTCTTCCTTGCCGATTTTGGGTGATGTCCTGACTCGGCTGGCAGGTCCAGGGTAGGCTACTAGCGGAGTGGCCGCCGGCAAGATTGTCCACTATCACACATGGGGACGGCTGTTTACGTCGGCAGGCGATCAGGCGGCAGAAAAACCCTAGACAATCGCGATGCCAGCGGACGTCACACTGCACTCCCGTTCGCCTATGGGACAGTCTCTTATCCGCCAGCGTCATGGCGAATTTGGAAAGAATTCAGCGCCTCGCGGGAAAGGGGCGATGGAGCAGGCTCAATCAATAGGCAGGCCAAGCAGATCCATTTTTTCGAGATCCTCAGCCGACGCGGAACGATGCGCACCCAATAACAGGTCCGCCCCGATAAGCAGGTTGTAGTTACATTTGATGTACTGATGGTGCAAATAGTGATGCCGGATCACGAACCGCATGTACCTGGTACTCATAAACCAAGACAAGGGGTACGACAATTCGGCCACCGCATCCTTATAGCGTCGATGGATAAAAGGATGCACGACCATGCTCATCCAAGGATAGAGCAGCAAGATGGGCACAGCCATGCCAAACGTAACCCACCGGCCGCATACGAGGAATGTAACCAGGAAGACCGGGAGACTTGGTGCCACGTACCAGAGGGCGCCAATTTTAGTTAGCGTCGTTCCGTATTTCTCCGCGCGAACTTGTCGGCGGTATGCTTCTGGAATCCCAGCATCAACGCACTGTCGCTCTTGCTCATCCAAGAACTGCGTCACAAAAGACTGCCGAAACGACCTAACGTGGTGAATCACATGGTGGGTATAGTACGCGGATTGACACACGCCAAAAATCAACGGATGCCGTTTCCACAGCTGGCGAAAACGGGCATTGGCATGCAATATGTGGCGATGAAAAAAACTCTCACAGAGCGAAGCAACCACATAGCCCCAGGCAAGCCCGCACAGTAGCTGAGAGAGAACAATTAACATACGAGTCTCGGCAAGGTAAGAAAGCAAGTTAGAGTCGTACCCGAGAAATCATGGATGTCCCCTTCCAGCGGGATGAAGGACGGTCGGGTGTCGCGGAAGCCGCCTGCCCCACAGGTCAGGTCGGGGCCCGCCGCGCCCACGCAATAATGGCGTGGGCGCGGCAAGCACCGTCCTTCTGCGTCATTTTCGC